>NZ_PSVG01000020.1:0-62725 GCF_002930885.1 Rathayibacter sp. AY1F2
CGTCGCCGTCGAGGCCACCGGCATCTCGTTCGCCGAGCAGTCGATGCGCCGCGGGGGTAGGGGGTGTGCGGCGGGCTCCACGATCGGTAGGCCTGCCGTTGCCGGGTGCCGGACCGGATCGTGGAGGTGCCCCTGATCGGGGCCGCAGTCTCGATCCGTCCGGCAGCCGCTCTTGACATGCGAGCGAAGTAAGTGTTCGATCAGTCACATGGCTTCCCCCTCCTCCCGCTCCACCGCCGAGGCGCAGCGCGAGCGGATCACCGCGGCGGCGCTCCACGTGTTCGCGCGCACCGGCTACGCCGCGACTCCGATCACCGAGGTCGCCGCCGAGGCCGGTGTCTCGCCCGCCTACGTCTTCCGCCTGTTCCCGGGCAAGCTCGGCGTCTTCGTCGCCGCGGTCGACCGTTGCTACGAGCAGGTGGCGTCCACGCTCGCGGCGGCGGGGGAGGCCTCGCCCTCCTCGGACCCGGCCGACCGGCTCGAGGCGATGACCGTCGCCTACATCGACCTGATCGCCGACCGCGACCTGATCATGCTGCAGTCACAGGCGCAGAGCGCGTGCGAGGTCCCCGAGATCCGTGAGGCGGTGCGCCGCGGGATCTCCGCGGTCGTCCGGACGGTCACCGTCGTCTCCGGAGCCGACGGTCCGGCCGTGCAGCGCTTCGTCGCCTACGGGCAGCTCTGCCACCTGATCGTGCAGACCGACCTCGGCGGCGTCGACTCCGAGTGGGCGCGCATCGTCTCCGACGGCATCCGGCACCGCGACTGAGTCCGCGGTCCTCTCGTCTGCCCTCTTCTCCTTCCCCTCCTCCTTCTCCTCCTCTTCACCACCCTCCCCTTTCATGTCCGCGATTGTGACTGTCCAGTCACTCACCACAACCTCCAGGAGCCCCTCATGTCCACCACCCTTCCCCGCACCACCACCCGCGTCGTCCTCCCCGGGATCGTCGAGCCGTCCGGACTTCTCCTCGAGCAGGCGCCGGTCGAGCCGCCCGCGGCCGGCGAGCTGCTCGTCGCCGTCGAGGCCACCGGCATCTCGTTCGCCGAGCAGTCGATGCGCCGCGGCCGCTACTTCGCCCAGCCGCCGTTCCCCTTCACGCCCGGCTACGACCTCGTCGGCCGGGTCCTCGCGGTCGGCCCCGGCGGCGACGCGTCGCTCGAGGGCCGCCGGGTCGCCGCCCTCACCAAGACCGGCGGTTGGACGGGTCACGCCCGCGTCGCCGCCCGCGACTGCGTTCTCGTCCCCGACGGAGTCGCGTCCGAGGACGCCGAGGCCGTCGTGGTCAACGGAGTGACGGCGTGGCAGATGCTGCACCGCTCGGCCCGGGTCTCCCGCGGCGACACGATCCTCCTGTTCGGCGCGAACGGCGGAGTCGGCGGCCTCGTGCACCGCCTCGCCCGCCTCGAGGGGATCCGCGTGATCGGCGCCGCCTCGCCCCGCCACCACGAGGCCCTCCGAGCGGCCGGAGTGGAGCCCGTCGACTACGCCGATCCCGACCTCGCCGCTCGCGTGCGCGAGCTCGCTCCCGGCGGAGTGCAGGCCGTCTTCGACAACGTCGGCGGAGCGACGACCCGGCTGGCGTGGTCGCTGCTCGCGCCCGGCGGCACCCTCGTCGCGTACGCGATCGTCAGCGCGAGCACCGGGAGCATCTGGCCCCCGTTCCTCCGCCAGCTCGCGCGGATCCAGGCCTACCAGCTGGCCCCCAACGGCCGGCGCGCGGTCTTCTACGACCTCTGGGCGGGCCACTCGATGCGCCCCGCGCGCTTCCGTGCGCGGCTCGAGGAGGACCTCGGCCGCGTGCTCGGACTCCTCGCCGACGGCTCGCTGACGGCCAACATCGCCGCCCGCTTCCCGCTCACCGGGATCGTCGAGGCGATGGAGCTCGCCGAGTCCCGAACGCTCGACGGCAAGGTGATCCTGCTGCCGTGAGCGGGGTGCGTCCGGGCGGAGGGTGATTCCGGCGCGGAGGCGCCCGGACGGCGAGCGGAGGAGAATGGCGCGGTGGACACGGGACTGGTCGAGGTGCTGAAGGCGCTGGGCAATCCCACGCGACTGCAGATCATGGAGTGGCTCCGCTCTCCCGAGGCGTCGTTCAGCGAGTTCGAGCCGATCGCCGACCGCGCCGAGTTCGGGGTCTGCGTCACGCATCTCGCCGCGAAGAGCGGTCTCGCGCAGTCGACCATCTCGTCGTACATGGGATCCCTGGAGCGCGCGGGCCTCGTCCGCTCGACGCGCGTCGGGAAGTACACCCACTACCGGAGGAGCGACGCCGACGTCGACGGGCTCCTGAAGCGGCTCGGAGCCTCGATCTAGCGACGTATCGCGAATCGTCGATATGATCGGCCGCATGACCGATGCTTCCGAGGCCGCTCCCGCTCGCCGTGCTCTGCTCGTCCACGCCCATCCCGAGGAGCGGTCCTTCTCCTCGGCGCAGGCGGACGCGGTCCTCGAGCAGCTGAGGGCCGACGGCATGGAGGTCCGCCGGCTCGACCTGTACGCCGAGGGCCGGGACCCGGTGCTGCACCGCGACCAGTTCGCGTCCGGCTCCGGCTACTTCAAGCCGCAGGCGCAGCAGATGACCGCGGTCCTCGAGAAGACGCTCGGGGAGCCCGTCGCGAGCGATCTCGACGAGCTGCTGCAGGCGGATCTCCTGGTGCTCTCGTTCCCCCTGTGGTGGTTCTCGATGCCGGCGATCATGAAGGGCTGGATCGACCGCGTCTTCGTGATGGGCGCGACGTTCGGAGGCGAGCACGGCGTCTTCGCCGAGGGCGGCCTGCGCGGCAGGACCGCGATGCTCCTGCTGACGACGGGAGGTGGCGAAGCGGCCTTCGCGCCCGGCGCCGCCGACGGCTACGGCGACCTGCAGTCGTTCCTCTTCCACATCCATCGCGGGATGCTCGAGTTCGTCGGGTACGACGTCCTGCCCCCGGTGGTCACCTACGGTCCCGCCCGCCTCGACGCGGCCGGACGCGAGGACGCCCTGCAACGGGCTCGAGCGCAGGCGTCCGCATCGACGGCCCGGCTGCGCGGCGCCTAGCCTTCGCCGCTGTGCCTCCCGGCCGCGCTCAGTCCCGCGACCGGCTCGCGTGCGCGCGGGCCTTCATCCGGTTGCCGCACGTCGCCATCGAGCACCACTTGGCGGTGCCGGGGCGGCTGCGGTCGAGGAGGAAGAGGTTGCACTCGTCGTTCGCACAGGCGCGGAGCCGCCCGGGGAACCGGGCGTTCACAGCGGACCAGGCGAGGACCGACTGCACCGCGAGGCGATCCGGCTCGGGAGCGCTCAGCTCCCACACGACGCCTTCACCGGTGACGCGCGGGGTGCGCACGGCGTGCGCGACCAGGTCCGCGAGCTCCGCGACGGATTCGGGCGCGCCCGAGCGCACGACCGCTTGGAGCGCGTCGCGGGCACGGCGCAGCTGCTCGAGCTCGTCCTCGGTGCCGACTCCGCCCCACCGCCGGGCGAGCTCGCGACCGGCCGCGTCGCCGAGGTCGTCCGTCGGCCGTCCGTCCACCACGGGCGCGCTGTTCAGCACCGCCAGGAGCAGCTCCTCGTCCCGATCCATCGTTCCCCGTCCTCCCGCGCCGTGCGGCCCGTTCGATCCATGCTAGCGTCCGACTAACCAGTAAATCTACTTGAAGGGGTTAGCCATGGTCGTCGTCCATCACCGCACCGTGTCCGTCGACGGACTCGACGTCTTCTGGCGGGAGGCCGGGCCCGCCGACGCGCCCGTCCTCCTGCTGCTGCACGGATACCCGAGCAGCTCGCACATGTTCCGCCACCTCCTCCCCGCCCTCGCCGGCCACTACCGCGTCATCGCCCCCGACCACATCGGCTTCGGACGCTCGTCCGCGCCCTCCATCGAGGACTTCGACTACACGTTCGCCGCCCTGACCGCGGTGACCGGCCGCTTCCTCGAGACCATCGGGGTGACCCGGTACGCGATCTACGTGCAGGACTACGGCGCCCCCGTCGGCTGGCGCCTCGCCCTCGCCGATCCGTCCGCGGTCGTCGCCGTGATCTCGCAGAACGGCAACGCCTACGAGGAGGGCTTCGTGCCGGGCTTCTGGGACCCGATCTGGGCCGACGCCGCCGAGCGGACCGACGAGACGCGCGACGCCCTCCGGCCGGCTCTCGGCCGGGAGGCCGTCGAATGGCAGTACACCCACGGTGTCCCCGACTCCACCACCGTCGATCCGGACGCCTGGGAGCACGACCTCGCGCTCCTCGCCCGCCCCGGCCAGGACGACGTGCAGCTGGCGCTCTTCCGCGACTACGCCACCAACCGCGAGCTCTACCCCGCGGTGCAGGCGTGGATCCGCGAGTCCGGAGTCCCCGTCCTCGCCGTCTGGGGCCGGAACGACGAGATCTTCGCCCCCGCCGGCGCCCAGGCGTTCCTCCGCGACGCGCCTCACGCGCGCATCGAGCTCGTCGACGGCGGGCACTTCCTGCTCGAGTCCCACCTCGACCGCGTCGTCAGCGCGATCACGGACTGGCTGCGCCCGGCGTGATGCACGAGGACGGGCGGGAGGGTCTCGTCGCCCGCCCGACCCTCCTCAGCGGACGGTGGTGGCAGCGGTGTCGGCGTTGCTGCGGATCGACGGATCCGGAGTCCTCGCGGAGAAGGTGGTTGCGAGCGCTGTGCCCGTGCCTGCGCTCACGGCCGTGACGGTGATCTTCTCGGTGGACGTCCGCCCGTTGCCGAGGCTGGAGCGCTGGAAGACCACGACGCTGCCGATACGGGTGTACTTCCCCGTCGCGGAGACGAACCGCACCCCCGGCGGGAGGATCACCTTCGAGTAGACGGACGTCGACGCGGAGGGTCCGGCGTTCCTCGTGATGAGCGTGTACGTGAACGTCCTCCCCTTCACCGCGGTGGTCGGAGCGGAGACGTCGACGCGAAGGTCGGCCTTCGCGGAAGCGGACGCAGGGGACACGGTGAGAGTGCTCTGCGCGGTCGCGGTTCCGGCGGTGCTGGCGGCCTGCACGGTGAAGACGTAGGCGCCGGTCCTGGTCGGAGTGCCGGTGAGGCGCCCCGTCGGATCGAGGGTGAGACCCGGGGGAAGGGCGCCCGACGACACGGTCACGACGGGCGCCGGAGTTCCCGCGACCGCGTAGGTGAAGTCGTAGGCCGAGTCGACGACGCCGGCTGCGACGGTTCCGCTGATCGTCGGCGCGACGGGTGCAGGCGGGGCGGCCTCGACGGTGATCCGCCGGGAGGCGGTGGTGGTCGTTCCGAAGGAGTTGGTCGCGGTGACGGTGAAGTCGGAGGTTCCGGGTTCTGCGGGCGTGCCCGTCACGAACCCCTCGGGAGTCAGGGTCAGTCCGGGCGGGAGCGTCCCGCTGGCGAGGGTGTGGTCCGCGAGGCGCGCATCCCCTCCGAAGGCGAAGGAGAACGGAGTGCCGACCGTCGCCGTGGGAGGCGCGGCAGCCGTGAGGACGGGACGGGTCCCGGTGGCGAGGGTGAAGCCGTAGCCGGCGTCGATCGAGGTGACCCCCTTCAGTCCTGCGGGAACCGTGGACTGGCCGGCACCGTCGTCGCCCCAGGCGGCGACGGTGCCGTCCTCGCGGAGCGCCACGCTGTGCCCGTACCCGGCGGCGACCGCGACGACACCGGTCAGCCCGGCGGGGACGTCGCTCTCTCCGTCCCTGTCGCTCCCCTCGGCGACGACGCTGCCGTCGGCGCGGACGGCGAGGTCGTGGGTCCGTCCCGCCGCGACCGCGACGATGTCGGAGTAGCCCGCGAAGATGTCGTCGGGGCCGTCGTAGCCCCAGCTCACGACGCTGCCGTCTCTCGTGACGGCGAGGGTGTGGAAGGACGCGGCGGAGATCGCCACGACGTCGTCCAGACCGGGAGGCGCCTCCAGCACTCGCCCCTGGTCGTACCCCCAGATCGCCACTGTCCCGTCGTCGCGGAGCGCGACGCTGTGGGTGCCGCTCGAGTCGATCGCGGTGACGCCGCTCAGCCCCGCCGGCGGCTCGGTGTACCGGTCCTCCGGGGGGAAGAGCGGCGCAACGGTGCCGTCCTCGAGAAGCGCCAGATCGGGGGAGACGGCCGCGACGCCGCGGAGGTCGTCCGCCGGGATGGGGCCGCCCTCGAGATTGTCACCCCAGACGGCCACTGTGCCGTCGCTCCTCGCCGCAACGCCGTAGTACTGGCCGGCCGCGATGGAGACGGCGTCGGTCAGATCCTCGGGGGCGCTCGTCCGACCGTCCTCGTCGTATCCCCAGCCCACGACGCGCCCGCCCGCGACGGGAGCGTCGGCCGCGTGAGCCGCGGCCGCGGTGCCGGTGAGCGGCCCGTCGAGGGCGGCGAGGCCGGTCCCGAGGAGGAGGGCGCCGGTGAGGAGCGCGAGCGGGCGGACAGTGCTTCGAAGGCGCATGGGGTCTTCCGGTCGGGTCGGCCGTCGTCGGCCGCCCTGCGACCGTGACAGCTGCGAGCGCCGTGGGCAACGCCCTCTTCCGGCCACGTCCGGAAGAGGGCGCCCAAGCGGACGTCCTTCGTCGGCCCCGCTCGGCTGATCCTGTTCACGACGGAGGAAGGATGAGGCTCCGGCGCCCGTTCCGCGCGGATCGCGGGGTCCTGGAGCAGATCCATCCTTCGTTGTGAACACCGTCTGGACGAGGTCCTGCGTCGGCGATGCTCCGAAGCCCGGCTTCGACCTCGTCAGGACCCGAACCCGGCTCCCGTCGGCTCCTCGGCGTTCCGGATGACGGTGAGCAGGAGGTCGTTCAGCTGCTGGGCGGCGGGGGCGCTCAGGCCGACGTCACTGAGGTCGTTGGTCGCGAGCGCGACCGCGCGCGCCGCGGTGAGGACGCGCTCCCCGTCGGCGGTCGTACGGATGGGTGTGCGTCGGCCCTTCCCGCGGACTCCGACACGCTCGATCAGCCCTCGCCGCTCCATGCCGTCGAGGACCTCGGACATCGTCTGCGGGCGGACGAAGACCGCGCGGGCGATCTCGGCCGAGGTCAGCTGCGCTCCGCCGGTGAGGCAGGAGAGGACGCCGAACTGCACCAGGCTCACGTCGTGCTCCGCGAGCCCGGCGGTGATGCGCGCGCCGATGATCCGCGCGACCTTGACCGCGTTCCAGCCGAGGACGGCCTCGAGTCCCTCGTCGTCGTCCACGCCGACATCCCTCCCGGGTGATTCAAAGAAACAGGAACCTGCTTCACGAGGTAGCCTGCAGGGACCTGCTTCTGCAGTCCCCTCCCTGGAGTGTGCACCACACCCCGGACCACATCGATCCGACAGGACATCCCATGACCGGCACGCAGCTCCCCGACGACCGAGGCCGATGGGGCGCGGAGGACGAGCTCGGCACGCTCACCCTCATCGACGATGCCGCACGGCGACGTGCCGCGGAGGAGGTGAGGACCGGCCGCTGGGTCTCGCTCGCCCTCCCCGTGGCTCCCGCGTCGATGCTGGGCGGCCCCTTCGCGCCCGCCGCTCCGCCGTCGCCCCCGGTGCAGCAGGCGCTCCTCTACACCGGAACCCCTCCGGTGGGCATGTCCGAGGTGCTGATCGTGACTCCGCACCACCCGGCGATGACCCACCTGGACGCGTTCGCGCACCTGCCCGTCGATGACGGAGTCGTCTACCCGGGCCGGCCTCTCGCCGAAGCCGTCACCGCCGGCGGAGTGATGCACGGATCCACCTCCTCGTTCGCCGAGGGCATCGTCACGCGCGGAGTCCTCCTCGACCTCGCGCCGCAGGGGAGGCTGCCGGCGGTGCACGCGATCGTCGCCGCCGACCTCGACGCGGCCGAGCGCCGGGGAGGCGTCCCCCTGCAGTCCGGCGACGCGCTCGTCGTCCGCAGCGGGTGGGGCTTCTCCTGGGACTCGGAGGAGCAGGCCCCCGGCATGACCGTCGACGCCGTGACCTGGATGCACGAGCGGGGCGTAGCGCTCTACGCGGGGGACGTCGGCGACAGCTTCCCCCCTCACGATCCCGAGATGCCGATGCACATGGTCGCGCTCGCACGGCTGGGCATGCCCCTCATCGACAGTGCGGACGTGGAGCAGCTCGCCGTGGTCTGCGCCGAGCTGTCCCGCTGGTCGTTCCTGCTCAGCGTGGCCCCACCGCGCCTGCTCGGGCTCACCGGCGTTCCGGTCAATCCGATCGCCGTCTTCTGAGGTGCGGCGCCGCCGCCCCGCGGATCGCCGCCGAGGACCCGCCGCTCGCCCCTCAGCGGCTGAGGAGGGCCACGAGGTCGGTCGCGATGCGGTGCTCGACGTCGGCTGGGACGGGCTGCACGGCGGCGTCGAGGTCCGCGGTGACGACGGCGGCGAGGCTCCGTGCCTGAAGGGTCAGGCCGAGGTCCATCGCCTGGATCGGGTTGCCGCCGGCCGCCGTGAGGTTGATCATCCGGCCGTTCTCGAGGCGGACGATCCGCTTGCCGTTCTTCAGGCGGATGCCCTGCCGGCGCTGGCCGTCGGCGAACTCGGTGGTCGACTCCGTGGCGGCCGCGAGGGCGTCCTCGTCGATCTCCCACGGGAAGTGGCCGACGCCCGCGATCACGGCGCCGTCGGCGAAGGCGTCGATCTCCGCCGCGCCGATGACGCCGGGTGCTCCGGTGGCGGTGAAGACGAACTGCGCGTCCGAGAGGACGTCGGCGACGGGTCCGACGCGGTGGCCGCGGAGGATCGCCTGCAGCGAGCGGATCGGGTCGACGTCGGCGACGGAGACCCGCGCTCCGAGCTGCGAGAGGGTGTCGGCGACCCCGCGCCCGCACGGGCCGTAGCCGATGACCGCGGCGCGGGTGCCCGGGATCATGAGGTTCGTGGCGTTCATGAAGCCCTGGACGACGCTCTGGCCGACCCCGTACTCGTTCTCGACGATCAGCTTGAGGGGCGAGTCGTTGATGACGACGACCGGTCGCGGGAGGGTCGCGCTGTTCTCCCGCAGGCGGATGCCGCCGGTGGTGGTCTCCTCGGTGCCGCCGAGGTAGTGGTCCGGGACGCCCGAGTTGATGAGCCGGAGAGTCAGGTCGGCGCCGTTGTCGAGGGTGAGATCGGGATCGTGCTCGAGCACCTTCTCGATGTTGCGGAGGTGCTCCGCCTCGCCGTCGCTCTGCTTCGTGTGCACGTGCACGCCGAGGGCGCGGAGGTCGTCGGCGACGTCGTCCTTCGTGGTTCCGGGCGAGCCCGTCAGAGCGATGTCCATTCCGGCCTCGACGAGGAGCGACACGAGGGCGGCGGTCTTGGGCTCGACGTGGAGGCAGATCGCCAGCTTCTTCCCGGAGAGCACCGGAGCGAGCTCCCGGACGGCCTGCGCGGTGAGGGGCATGTGGTCGAGAGCCCAGCGGCTCGCCGGGTAGGAGAGGGAGGAGGTCATGGCAGGTCCTGTCTGAGTGGGTACGTGGGGCGTCGAGTGGGGGCGTCGTGTCGTCGGCGGCGCGGGAGTCGCGTCAGGGCGCTCGGTCCCCGGCGGGCTGCCGCCGCGCCCGGCGTCCCGCGTGCGTCGAGCGCGCTGCCCGGTACGGAAGGTCCTGAGGAGGCCGATCGCCGGGGACGGCCGCGAGAGGCAGCACTTGCCTGCTCTCTGCGAGATGGAGCCTGAGGTGCATCTCCTCACGCCGGGCCGAGGTCGGCACGGCGCGGATCGTCATCGGTGAGGACACCAGCCCAGTCTGTCGATCCGGACGAGCCCTCGCTCGGATGATCGTGCCCGGCGGCGGCACCCCGGGAGGGGCCGACCTGTCGTGCGGTGACGTCCCGCGCGGACCGACAGGCGCGCCGCGTCCGCTCACCCTCCGGTGACTGGGCGAGGGGCGTCGAAGAAGAGGTAGGACACGAAGTGGATCGCAACGGTGGCGGCGATGCCGGCGGCGGGCGTGATCCAGAAGCTCCTCAGGGGGGCGGAGAGGCGACGGACGACGATGAACGAGACGACGGGAGTGATGACGACGAGCACCCACGGAGCGAAGGCCGCCCATTGGACGGCCCCCCCGAGCGTCGACAGGTCGGACCACTCATCGACGGCCGGATAGTTCTCGGAGGCGTAGCTCAACAGTCCGAACGGGACCAGGTTGACGGCGACCACGAGGTGGACCAACGCGAGCACTCCGATCCGGAGGCGTGCACGAGCGAGGTCCAGTGCGCGAGTCGAGGAGGTCACGGGCGAAGGCTATCGGCGTCGCCGGGAGCACAGAAGGAGCGGTGGTCCTCGCTTTCGGCGGTCGCTGCGCTACAGCCGCGCGAAGAATCCAAGGCCCCTGAGGCGAGGGCGGCGCTGGTGAGCGCCACCGCTACCCTGACGCCATGCGCCGCATCCTCGACGACCCTCTTCGGAACCGCGTCCGCACTGGCTCTCCGTCCGTCGCCTCGGCCTGATGGAGCGGCGACGGGCGGACCGCTCGGAGCCGGTTCGCGAGTTCCGGCCCTCGAGGGCCCGGCAGGAGAACGAGTCGCGACGCCTGAGGCCCGTCGCCGTCCTCCCCGCGCTGGTCCTGCTGGCGGGGAGCGTCTGGGGAGTCGTGATCGCCGACGACCGCGGTGCCGCGCTGGCCGTCTACCTCGGGCTGTTCGGCTTCGCCACCGTGGTGGCTCTGGTGATCGTCGGAGTGCTGGCGCTCCGCAACCGGCGGTTCCTCGCCAGCGCGTCGCTGCGGATCTCGGACCGGGCGATCGAGTGCACAGACGCTCGAGGCAGGGTCGTGACCTTCGAGCGCGCCGACCCGTCGGTGAAGGCGCTGCTCGCGTGGGTGCCCGCCGGCCCCAACAGTGAGGGGATCGACCTGCCCCCGTCGCTGATCCTGTTCCTGTCGGACGGGAGCCGGTCGCTGCGGCTCCGCGGGGCGGACTGGGAGATCGAGGATCTGCGGGCCGTCGTCGCCGCCGTGACGACGCCGCTCTTGCCGGCGGCGCGTGGCGTGCACACCGGTAGCCGGAGCGTGTGGGCGCGCCTGACCGGAGCCGCTCGTCGGCAGGAGATCGAGGCGCCGCCCGCCGCGGAGAAGACGCTCAGCCCCTCCGAGATCAACGAGCTGATCCCCGGCACGATGAGCTTCCGCGAGACCCGTCCGCTGACGTTCGCCCTCCTGATCGGGTTCGGCTCGGCGGCTCTCGTGCTGGGCGTCGTCGTCGGCGTCGCCTTCGTGGTGGTGCCCGGGTAGCGGAGGAATTCGGCGCCGTGCCGGGGACCGCTGGGCGGGAGACGCGGGCGACGGGCCCACGCTCCCGACCGGCGACCTCTCCGGGGCGATCCTGCCCGCGCCCTAGGCTCCACGCATGACACTCACCCAGGACTCCGGTTGGATCTGGTTCGGACTCGCGATCGTCACCGCCGGTCTGGCCGAGCAGAAGGGCCGCTCGCGCTGGCGCTGGTTCGTGCTGGGGCTGCTGCTCGGGCCGATCGCGACGGCCCTCGTCGTGCTGTGGGCGCGTCCCGAGGGCGGAGTGGCGACGGACGTGCGCTGGAACTTCGCGATCGGCGCCGGCGTCGCCGCAGCGGCGCTCGTCCTCGTCGCCGTGACCTCGGCCCTCTGGCTGCTGCTCATCCCTGCGGCGATCGCGGCGCTCGCCGCCGGTCTGCTCGCCTGGCTGAGCCGCCGCGTCCCCTACGAGGACCTGCCCCGCTGACGACCGCTAGAGGCTGGTCGAGCCTCGGAACTCGAGATCTCGCGGCCCGAGGCGGGAGGCGGGAGGCGCCTCACTTTTCGGACAAGGTCGATGACCTCGCGAGGATCGGCCGGCCGCGGCGTCAGCGTTCCGGCCAGGCCTCCCACACTCGACTGAAGGGCGCGGTCAGCTGCTGCCCGTCGTGGCCGATCCTGTGACGCACCCCGACGTCGTTGCTGTAGCCGCTCGACCAGCCGAGCTCACTGCCGCTCCCGATGCGGTAGCCGACGATGATGCCGTCCTTGCCGGCGGCGATGCTCTCCTCGTAGCGGCCCGCGACGACGTCGAAGACGCTGCGCTCGAGGTCGTCCGCGAGGGCGGTCCATTCGTCGTCGCAGGCGTCGCATCCGCAGACGGGGTAGTTGAAGCGGTGCAGTGCTCCGGCGTGGAGGAGGACGCCGGGGAAGACGGTCCAGACGATCGTCAGAGGTGCGGCGTCGACCGCCCGCGGCGTCACGCGGACGGCGCGGGCGGCCCAGGAGATCTCCGCTTCGTCTCGTGAGGCCAGGGCCGGGTCGTCCTCGACCGTGACGTCGTAGGTGCGCTCGAGGTGCTCGAGCAGGGCGTCCGCGACGGTGTGCAGCGGCTGGAAACGCTCGAGATCGCTCGTGACGGAGTAGCTCTCGTCCGGAGGCGACTCACCCAGCCAGCGAGTGCCGTAGGGGATGGGTCGGCCGTCCTCGCCGATGAAGACGCGGTCCGCGACAGCCGGTCGAGCGTAGTCCGTCATGGACGAGAGGGTACGACGCGAGCCGTCCCGCCGTCAGGTCGGCGACTTTCTGCCGACGGCCGCCGCCCCACCCAGCGCCACGTCCCCCTCCGGATACGCGTCGTGCGAGAAGCGCAACCGCACCCCCGCCGCCTCCACCCGCTCGAGCAGCTCGCACGTCCGCTCGTGCGTCCGCGCGTCGTCGCTGATGAACCGCGGCAGCCGGCGCAGGCGCCCGGACCAGCCGAGGAACTCCCTTCCCCACGCCGCGTCCCCGGCGACCAGCACGCGCCCCTCGACGAGCGCCCCGAGGTGACCGCGTGCGTGCCCCGGGAGCGGCACCACGAGCAGCGACCCGTCGCCGAACAGGTCGAATCCGGTCAGCCCCGCGATCGTCGTCGCGGGCTGCTCGTCCGCCACGACCCCGGCCGCGAACCATGGCGGCAGCAGCGCACGGAAGATCCCCTCGCGCACCCGGTTCCGCCGCACGGAGGCGACCTGGCCCGAGGACAGCACGAACGTCGCGTCCGGGAACCAGCGCACGCCGCCCACGTGGTCCGGGTGCAGGTGCGTGAGCACCACGAACTCCACGGCGGCCGGGGTCAGGCCGAGGGCGAGCAGCCGCTGGTCGACGGTCTCGTCGTCCGGCACCGTCGCGGGCAGGATCCGCTCGTACAGCCGTCCGACGAGGCCTGTCCCGCGGAACGTCGGCGGGTAGCCCGTGTCCACGAGCACCCGCCGGCCGCTCGCGTGCGTGTAGAGGAAGACGTTCGAGGGGAAGACGCGGCGGGGGAGCCCCTTCCCGCGGAACACCCGGGACAGCGGGAAGACGGTGCTCCCGCACGCCATCACCTGCAGCGACGACTCAGCCACGCGTCCTCCTCAGGTGCTCGCCGACCCGGCGGATGCCCTCGGCCAGCGGCACGGTCGGCTCGTAGCCGAGCTCGGTCCGCGCCCGCGAGATGTCGAGGGTCTGCGCGTAGGCGAGGGTCGCCACGGTGTAGCGGGTGAACGGCGGCTCGCGGCCGGGCAGCAGCCGGTACACCCGCTCCAGGATCTCGGCGAGCGCGGTCAGCACGCGCAGGTCCACCCGGATGAAGCGCGGCTCCTCGCCCATCGCGGCGAAGAAGCGCTCGAGGAGGTCGCCGAGCGGAGCGGGCTCGCCGTTGGTGATGTTGTAGACGCCGCCGTCGGCCACGGGAGCGTCGGCGGCGAGCACCAGCGCGTGCGCGGCGTTCTCGACGCAGGTGATGTCGACGGGGTTCCGACCGCCGTCGAAGAGGGGGATGCCGCGGCGGCGGCTCGCGGCGACGAAGCGGGGGAGGAGGCTGGGGTCGCCGACGCCGATCAGGCCGCGGGGGCGCAGGATCACGAGCTCGGGGATCCGGCCGGCGCGGTGCGCCTCCTGCAGCAGCCGCTCCGCCTCGATCTTGCTGCGGATGTAGAGGCTCATCCGGCTGCCGGCGTCGACCTCCTCCTCCCGCACCAGGTACTGGTGGCGCCGGGCGGAGTAGATGCTCGGCGAGGAGACGAAGACGAAGCGGCGGATCCCGCAGCGCTCGGCCAGCGCGATCATCGCCTCCGTCCCCGCGACGTTCGCGCGCTCGAACTCGCTCCACGTGCCCCACGGGCTCGACAGAGCGGCGGCGTGCACGAGCACGTCGGCCTCGACGGTCGTCGCGCCCAGCTCGGCGAGGTCGGCGCGGAGGACCGTGGCGCCCTCCTCCTCCAGCCGCGCCAGCGCCTCGGGGGCGCGACCGGTGGCGAGCACGTCGTCGCCCGCGGCCAGGAACTCGCGCACCGCGTAGCCGCCGAGGAACCCCGTCGCCCCGGTGATCAGCACGCGGCGCCGGCGCTCAGCGGACATCGACGACCTCCAGCCCGCGCTTGCGGCCCCAGTACCAGAGCAGGATCCCCAGGTACCCGAGCGCCTTGCCCTTCCGGATCGACATCAGCACGACCGCGTCCTTGTCGAGCAGCGCCTCGCTCCGCCCGATCACCTGGCAGACCTTGAGGTGCAGCTCCAGGTCCTCGTCGGTGTCGTCGATGCTCGAGCGCGGGAAGCCGTCGACCTGGAGGTACAGCGCGGCGTCGATCGCGAGGTTGCAGCCGGCGGCCATGAACATCCGGTACCGCTGGCCGGGGCGGCGGTAGAAGACGCCCGGCGCGTGCTCCATCAGGCGGATCAGCGCGGTACCGAGCACGCCGTCGTACCAGCGGTAGACGGCTTCGTCCCGCCGCGGGGACAGGCGGCCGCCGACGAAGCGGGCGCCGCCGCGGAGGTCGGCCTTGAGGCGCGCCACCCAGTCGGCGCTCGGCAGGCAGTCGGCGTCCGTGCGGGCGACGGCCGTCGCGCCCTCGGCGATCGCGTGGCGGAAGCCGGTGTCGGAGGCGGCTCCCGTGCCCTTCTGCGCCTCGTCGATCACGGCGACCTGCCGCTCCGGGCACCGGCGGCGGAACTCCTCGATCACGGCGCGCGAGCCGTCGGTGCTGCCGTTGTCGACGAGCAGGAGGGTGAAGTCCGGATCGGTCTGGCGGGCGAGCGCGTCGAGGGCGCCGCCGAGCAGCTTCTCCTCGTCGAGGAAGGGCACGACCACCCAGAAACCGCGCGCGTCCATCCGTCCCCCGCTCCGGGACCATGGTGTCGGCGGGGGCCCGTGCCGTCAAACCGCGCCGAACAGTGCGCGCGGAGGTGCAGAGGCGCGCTATACAGGGATTCGCTCCGCACGTCCCGGGGCAGGAAGGGGCCCGCGTGCCCGACCTCCTCCCGCTCCGCGTCCTCGGCACGGGCGAAGCGCTGCCCGAGCGGATCGTCACGACCGCCGAGGTCGCCGCGCTCTGCGGCCTGCCCGCCGACGAGGCCGAGCGCCGCTCCGGCGTGCGCACCCGCCACTGGGTCACCGACGACGAGGACCCGCTGGAGCTCGGCCTGCTCGCCGCCCGTCGGGCGCTCGCGGCGGCCGGGCTCGACACGGTCGACGTGGTGCTCAACGCCTCGGGCACTCAGCTGCAGGCGATCCCGGACGGAGGCGCGCTGCTCGCGGCGGGACTCGGCCTCGACGACGTCTCGGCGTACAGCGTCGGCGCCACCTGCCTGTCGTTCCTCTTCGCTCTGCAGGAGGCGGGATTCCTCCTCGCCACGGGTCGCGCCGACACCGTGCTCATCGTCTCGACCGACTGCGGCAGCCGCGGCATCGACCCGGGCCAGCCCGAGAGCGCCCTGCTCTTCGGCGACGCGGCCGCCGCCGTCGTGATCGGACGCGCCGAGACTCCGGGGCAGGGCCTGGTCACCACGCACTTCCGCACCCGCCCGAGCGGTGTGCGCCACGCGGAGCTGCGCGGCTTCGGCTCGCGGATCCGGATCGAGGAGGCGCAGGACCGGCTCGCCGACTTCCGCTTCGACATGCAGGGCAAGGCGCTGCTCGTCGACGCGCTGCGGCACTTCCCGGCGTTCCTCGAGGAGGTGCGGCCCGGCCTCTCGACCGGGCTCCCCGGCATCGACCGCGTGGTCCCGCACCAGACCAGCGCGGCCGGGCTCGAGGGCATGGCCCGCCTCTGGGGCCGCGACCGGATGACGATCACGCTCGGCGAGGTCGGCAACACGATCGGCAGCGCGATCCCGCTGGCCCTGCACCGCTCGCGCGTGCGGCCGGGGGAGTCGGTGCTGCTGGTGGGCACGGGCGCGGGCACGCACTACGGCGCGGTGGTCCTGCAGGCGTGAGCGGTGGCAGCGCCTAGCCGAGGAGCGACAGGGCCGAGAGCCCGAGGAACGGCGCCATCACCACGAGGCAGACCGCGGCGGAGCGACCGAACCCGTGGGAGGAGTCCCGCCCGCCGACCAGACGGGCGAGCAGCCCTGTGACCAGCGGCGGGAGCAGGAACAGCAGCAGCCACGGAGCCAGGACCTCCGCGCGCGGCGCCGTCCAGTCGGGCTGGTCGTCGCGGTCGAGCGGAGGGAGCCGCACGAGGAGGAACGCGGCCGTGAGGACGATCGCGGGGAGGACCGACAGGCAGGTGAGCGTGATCGCGGTGAACCTCGCCCCGTCGTCCCGGGAGTACCGGGCACGGTCGGGGTCGGGCGCGGGCCCCCGATCGGTGTCCTCGTCCCAGCCCGGACTGCTGAATCGGATGCGTCCCATCAGGCGATCATGCCGTTCCGGAGCGGGGTCGCGTTGCGGCCGACGAGACCTCCGTCATCCCCGCCGCTCGACCAGCGCCCGCAGCGCATCGCGGACGAACCGGGCGCCGGCGACTCCGCCGTAGTGCGCCGCGAACCGCTCGTCGTCGACGTACATCTCGCCGAGCCCGAGCAGGTACTCGTCGCTCGGGCCGCCGGTCGCGTCGCGGGGCGTGCCCGGCACCTCGGCGAGCCAGGCGCGGTGCCGCTCGGCCAGCGCGAGCGCCTCCTCCCCGGTCGGACCCGCCCCGCTCGCCGCCGCGGCGGTCCACGCGTCGGCGAGGTCCGCCTGCCGCCGCTGCCACTGCTCGCGCTCCTCCGCGCTCATCGAGCGCCACCAGCGGTCGCCGCCGGCGTACGCCGGAGCACCCCAGCGGCGCTCCACTTCCTCGCGGTGCTCCGCGTGGTCGAACCCGTCGAACATCTCCTCGGCCATCGGCCCGTTCCCTTCTCTCATCGTGGTGATCGTCCCGGTGACCGCCCGGATGCGGCGGTCGAGCCGTCGGCGCTCCTCCTGGAGCACGTCGAGGTGCCGCTCGAGAGCGGCCACCGGCTCCGCGTCGCGCCGCAGGATCCGCCCGATCTCGGGCAGCCCGAGACCGAGGTCGCGCAGCAGCAGGATCCGCTGCAGCGTCACGAGCGCGGCGGCGTCGTAGTAGCGGTAGCCGTTCGCGCCCACCCGGCTCGGCGGCAGCAGCCCCTCGGCCCCGTAGTGCCGCAGCGTCCGGCTGGTCGTACCGGCCAGCCGCGCCACCTCGTGCACGGTCCACTCCTGCTCCACAGCGCCCTCCGTCTCCGCGTCGCCGGTGACTTCGGCGGCGATGGAAGCGACGGTACGGGTTGACGCGGCGTCAAGGTCAAGCGGCGGGGACGGATCCGCTAGCGGGCGCCGATCCTGCGCGTTCCCACCCGGAGGACGAGCTCGGTCACCGGCATCGCGGCGATCGAGCAGCAGGCGGCGGGCATCACGGTCAGCAGCGTGACGACGGCGTCCGTCCCGTCGCCCGCGTCGGTCCACGCCGCGATCGAGACCACGATCCAGGCGATCGCGAGGATGCAGACCGTAGAAGCGGTCCAGAGGACCGGCCAGGGCGCGCGACCCCGTCCCGCGGAGTAGGGGAGCCCGCCGACGGCCGCCGTCACGGCGGTCGCCAGAAGCGCTCGGGCCAGCGGGAGGAGCAGCTCGCCGGCGTCCCGGCCGGTGTCGAGGGAGGACAGGGCGAACAGGACCGAGGTCGTCGCGAGCGAGAGGACGCCGGCGACGGCGACGAGCGTCAGCAGGGTCCGGATCAGGAGCCTCACCGGTCGCGTCCGGCGAGGAACGCGCCGCGCTCCTCCAGCAGCCGCCGCAGGTGCCGGTCGAGCACCAGCCGCTCCGCGATCCGCCCGAGGACGCCGAGCGGGGCGGAGTACTCCAGCCGGTCGATCATCACGGAGCCGGAGCCGGAGCCGTCGGGCTCGAAGCGGTGCTCGTGCCGGAAGGTCGCGAAGGGCCCGCGGGTCTGCTCGTCGACGAAGGAGTGCGGGGCGTCGAACGCGGTGACGGTGCTGGTCAGCCGGAGCGGGACGCCGAAGTGCCGGGCGCTCCAGGTCACGTGCTCGCCGAGCCCGATCAGCCCGGTGGTCGTCCCGGACACCGCGCGCTCGCGAGCGCCGGCCTGCGAGCGCATGTGCAGGTCGATGTCGCGCGCCCGGTCGAACATCTCGGCGGCCGGGCGGGCGGAGCGGGTCACGACCTGGAGGAGCACGGTGTCGATCCTGCCCGCCGCGCCTGCAGCCGGCCGCGGACGCGCCGGTCCGCCCGCCTCACCAGCTCGTCACCACGGTCCGCGTGATCACCCACCCCTCGTCGCGGCGGACGAGGCGGCTCGTCAGCTGGAGCCGCCAGGTCGCGTGCAGGCGGCCGATGGTCGCCTCGGTGATGGTGCGGGAGGTGAGCACCGGGTGCGCGGCGCCGCCCGAGAGGGCGCTCTCGACGTGGTCGATCTCGTGGTACTCCTTGCGCGCCTCGTCGATGTCGGCGAGCCACTCCTCCCGCGACTGCACCAGGCCGGTCGGGTGCTCGATCACGAAGCGCTCGTCGAGCAGCGCCTCGAGCGCGGGCAGGTCCACCAGCTCCAGCGCATCGAAGAGGGCGGCGTGCACCGCGGTCGGGCCGTCGTCCTCCAGCTCGTCGCGCATGCCGGCGGTCCCGTCGCCGCTCATGCCGGCGGTCCCGTCGTCGCGCGGCGGACGAGCTGCGTCGGCAGCTGCACGTGCAGCGAGCGCGGCTCGCGCCCGGCCATCAGGGCGATCAGCATCTCGGCGGCGGTCGCTCCGAGCGTCTGCATCGGCTGGCGGACGGTGGTCAGCGGCGGATCGAAGCGGGCGGCCTCGGGCACGTCGTCGAAGCCGATCACCGACAGGTCATGCGGCACGGCGAGGCCCAGGTGCGCGGCGGTCTCGATGATCGCCAGCGCCGAGACGTCGTTGGCGGCGAAGACCGCGGTCGGGCGGTCGGGCAGCGACAGGAGCGAGGAGGCGGGCCGCCGGGCGGTGTCGCGGTGGTAGTTGCCCACCCGCAGCAGGCGCTCGTCGAAGGCGATGCCGGCCTCCGCCAGCGCCGCCCGGTAGCCGGCCTCCCGCAGCCGCGCCGAGCGCAGGTCGCCGCGGCCCGCGACGAAGCCGATGCGGCGGTGCCCGAGGGCGACGAGGTGGCGGGTGGCGAGCAGGGCGCCGCCGAAGTTGTCGGACTCGACGGTCGGCAGGTCGGCGCGGCCGGTGTGCGGGTCCACGGCGACGAGCGGGATGTCGGAGGGCGCGCTCACCACGCTCGGCGTCACCATAATCGCCCCGTCGATGAGGGTGCCGCTGAGCCGGCTGAGCGAGCGCCGCTCCCAGCCCTCCTGCTCGCCCTCGTGGGAGCCGGAGTAGGCGAGCAGGTCGAACCGCGACTCCGCCAGCACCGACCCCACGCCCTTCAGGATCTCGGCGCTGAACGGCTCGAACCCCGCGACGAGCACGCCGATCACGCCCGTGCGCCGGGAGCGCATGCTGCTCGCGACGAGGCTCGACTCGTAGCCGAGCTCGCGCACGACCTCGAGCACGCGGGTGGCGGTGGAGGGGGCGATGCCGTAGCGGCCGTTCACGGCCTTGGACACCGTCGCCACCGAGACGCCGGCGGCAGCGGCGACGTCGTGGATGGTCGGTCGGGTGGTCATGTGGCCGACTGTAACCCGTGCTTCGAAAACCATTTCGAAAACGTTTGACCACTTTCGCAAGCACTGCGGACACTGACTCCACCCGCGAAGGCGGGAACCCCCACGGCGCCGGTGCACCAGGCGGCGCCCTCGATGAAGAGAACGGTTGGACGATGAAGTTCAGGAAGATCGCAGGGGCGACAGCAGCCCTGCTCGGCACGGTCGCGGCCCTCACCGGCTGCTCGGCTCAGGACTCGGGATCGAGCGACGGCACCGTCGCGATGACCCTCTGGCAGAACTCGACCACGGGCCCCGGCCAGGAGTTCTGGGACAAGACGATCGCGGACTTCGAGGCCGCGAACCCCGGAGTGACCATCGAGTCGCAGGCCATCCAGAACGAGGACCTCGACGGCAAGCTCCAGACGGCGCTCAACTCGGGCGACGCCCCCGACGTCTTCCTCCAGCGCGGAGGCGGCAAGCTCGCCGCCATGGTCGCGGGCGGACAGCTGAAGGACCTCACCGACGGCATCTCGGACCAGGCGCGCAGCGAGATCCCCGAGGGCTCGTTCTCGGCGAACACGCTCGACGACAAGGTCTGGGCGATGCCGGTCGCCGTCCTCCCGGGCGGCCTGTTCTACAGCCAGGACGTCTTCACGGCGGCGGGAGTCACCGAGACGCCGAAGACCATCGACGAGCTCGACTCGGCGATCACGAAGATCAAGGGCAGCGGAGCCCAGGCCGTCGCGCTCGGCGCGAAGGACGCCTGGCCCGCCGCGCACTGGTACTACTTCTTCGCGCTGCGCGAGTGCAGCGCCGACACCATGGCCGAGGCGGCCGACACCAAGGACTTCTCGGACGACTGCTGGGTCCGCGCGGGCGAGGACCTGCAGGACTTCGCGGCGACCGAGCCGTTCAACGAGGGCTTCCTCACCACCGCCGCCCAGCAGGGCGCGGGCAGCTCGGCCGGACTCCTCGCCAACCACCAGGCGTCGATGGAGCTCATGGGCGCGTGGGACCCGGGCGTGATCGCCTCCCTCACCCCCGACGAGAAGCCGCTGCCCGACCTGGGCTGGTTCCCCTTCCCCGAGATCGACGGCGGCGACGGCGAGGCCGGCGCGATCATGGGCGGTGTCGACGGCTACTCCTGCTCCGCGGGCGCTCCCGACGAGTGCGTCGACTTCCTCAACTACCTGGCCACCTCCGACGTGCAGAAGGAGTACTACGCGGCCTTCAACGCGCCCCCGGTGAACACCGTGGCGCAGGAGGCGGTCACCGAGCCGTACCTGCAGCAGATCCTCGAGGCCTACAACTCGGCCCCGTACGTCTCGCAGTGGCTCGACACCGTCTACGGCCTCAACGTCGGCAACGCGCTGAACGTCGGAGTCGTCGACCTGCTGGCCGGCAAGAGCGACCCCGAGCAGCTGGTCGAGGCCGTCAACGCCGCCGCGGCGAAGGCCTAGCCACCATGGCACTCCGCGAGAGCCCGCTCCTCGGAGTGGATGAGCCCCGCGGGACCGCGCGCACCGGAGGCGTCACCTCGACGCCTCCGGTGCGCCGGCGCCGCCGCAGCGTGGGCTGGGCGGGGCGCTTCGAGATCGCGCTCCTGGTCGGCCCGGCGCTGATCGTCTTCCTCGCCTTCGTGATCTTCCCGGTCGTGATGGCGGCCTACTACGGCTTCTTCAGCTGGCAGGGCTACGGAGTGCCGACGGACTTCGTCGGCTTCCGCAACTACCTAACGATCCTGCAGGACCCCACCTTCCACGACGCCCTCGCGCACAACGGCATCATCGTGGTGCTCTCGCTCGTGCTCCAGGGGCCGGTCGCGATCCTCCTGGCGCTGCTGCTGAACCGCAAGCTGCGCGGGCAGTCGATCATCCGCGTCCTGATCTTCGTGCCGTACGTGATCTCGGAGGTCGTCGTCGGCACCGGCTGGAGCCTGATGCTCCAGACCAGCGGCGCGGTCAACGGCCTGCTCGAGAAGGTCGGCCTCGGCGCGCTGAAGCAGGACTGGCTCTCGGATCCGGCGATCGCGATCTGGACGCTGATGCTGATCATCACGTGGAAGTACATCGGCTTCGCCGTGATCCTCTTCCTCGCGGGTCTGCAGGGCATCCCCGAGGAGCTGTCCGAGGCCGCGGCCATTGACGGCGCCTCCTACTGGCAGGTGCAGCGGCGGATCACCCTGCCCCTGCTCGCGCCGACCCTGCGGATCTGGGCGTTCCTGTCGATCATCGGCGCACTGCAGCTGTTCGACCTCGTCTACATCATCTGGGGCCAGTACGTGTCCTCGACCGCGGGCACCTCGACCATGGCGATCTACCTGGTCACCAACGGCCGCAACGCCGGCAACTACGGGTACGGGAACGCCGTCGCGGTGGTCCTGTTCCTGATCTCGCTCGTGGTGGCGCTGCTCTACCAGCGCTTCGTGCTCCGGCGCGACACGGCGGGCGCACTGACGGGAGACAAGCGATGACCGGCACGACGATGACGGCCCCGCCGATCACTCCGGAGACCCCTCGGCCTCTCGCGGTGAAGCGGCGTCGTCAGCCCCTGGGCCGCGGCACGACGATCGCCTACGTCGTGGCGATCGTCGTGATCGCGCTGATGCTCGCCCCGGTGGCGTACATCATCCTCGGCGGCTTCCGCACGAACGCGCAGATCACCACCGACCCGGCGGGCCTGCCCTCGCCGTGGAACGTGCAGAACTACCTCGACGTGATCACCGGCGGAGTCTTCTGGCAGGAGGTCGGCAACTCCACCATCGCCGGCCTCGCGACGACGCTCGGCGTGGTCGTGCTCGGCCTGATGGCGAGCTACGTCCTGGCCCGCTACGACTTCACCGGGCGCGGCGTGTTCTACGCGCTCTTCGCCGCCGGCCTGATGTTCCCGATGACTGTGGCGATCACTCCTCTCTACCTGGTGATCAAGAGCCTCGGCCTGATGAACTCGCTCGCCGGAGTGGTGCTGCCGCAGATCGCGTTCGGCCTGCCGACGACGATCATCATCCTGGTGCCGTTCCTCCGCGCGATCCCGGACGAGATCCAGGAGGCGGCCTTCATCGACGGCTGCAGCCGGATCGGCTTCTTCTTCCGGATGGTCGTGCGCCTGGCGATGCCCGGCGTGATCACCACGGGGATCCTCGCGTTCATCGCGAGCTGGAACAGCTACCTGCTGCCCCTGTTCATCCTCAACAACGAGTCCACCTTCACGCTCCCGCTCGGAGTGCAGGCGTTCTCGTCGCAGTACTCGGTCGACACGGCGAAGGTGCTGGCCTTCGTGTCGCTGTCGATGATCCCGGCGCTGATCTTCTTCAGCGTCTTCGAGCGCCGCATCGTCGGCGGGCTGACGGGGGCGGTGAAGGGATGAGCGGATCGCTCCGCCCGTCCGCCGCGTCCCCCGTCCCGTCCGCACCCGTCGCCCCACCCGCAGAGAGGGTCGCACCGTGACCGCACCGCACGCACCAGAGGACCCACAGGCCCCGTCCGCCCGCACCACCGAGCTGCTGGGCCGGATGACGCTGGAGGAGAAGCTCTCCCAGCTGGTCGGCTACTGGGTCGACCAGGGCGGCGAGGTCGTCGCCCCGCTCGCCGGCGAGATGGCCACCTCGACCGGGTACGCCGAGGCGACCCGCGAGGGGATCGGCCAGCTGACCCGCGTCTACGGCACGCGCCCCGTCGATCCGCTCGAGCGCGCTCAGTGGCTGTGGGCGGAGCAGCGCCGGCTCGTTGAGGAGACGCGGCTGGGCATCCCGGCGATCGTCCACGAGGAGTGCCTGACCGGGCTCGCCGCCTGGCAGGCCGCGACGTTCCCGACTCCGCTCGCCTGGGGCGCCTCCTTCGACCCGGAGCTCGTGGCCGAGCTCGGCGCCGTGATCGGCGGCTCGATGCGCGAGCTCGGGATCCACCAGGGCCTGGCGCCCGTGCTCGACGTGATCCGCGACCCCCGCTGGGGCCGGGTCGACGAGTGCATCGCCGAGGACCCGTACGTCGTCGGCACGATCGGCACCGCGTACGTGCAGGGGCTGCAGTCCACCGGCGTCGACGCGACGCTGAAGCACTTCATCGGCTACTCCGCCTCCCGCGGCGGCCGCAACCACGCGCCGGTGCACGCCGGACCGCGCGAGATCGCGGACGTGCTGCTGCCGCCGTTCGAGATGGCGATCCGCGACGGGGGCGCCCGCTCGGTGATGAACTCCTACGCCGAGATCGACGGGGACCCGGTCGGAGCGACGCCCGCCTACCTCACGGGCGTGCTGCGCGAGCGCTGGGGCTTCGACGGCGTGGTCGTCGCCGACTACTTCTCGGTCGCGTTCCTCCACCTCATGCACGCGGTCGCCGCCGATCTGGGCGAGGCGGCCGAGCTGGCGCTCGCCGCGGGGATCGACGTGGAGCTGCCCACGGGCGACGCGTTCCTCGCGCCGCTGGCCGCGCGCATCCGGGCCGGGGAGGCCGACGAGGCGCTCGTCGACCGGGCCGTGCTGCGGGTGCTCGCGCAGAAGGAGCGGCTCGGCCTGCTCGACGCGCGCTTCGACGACGCCCCCGAGTCGATCGACCTCGACTCGCCGGCCCACCGCGACATCGCCCGCCGCCTGGCCGAGGAGTCGGTGGTGCTGCTCGCGAACGACGGCGTCCTGCCGCTCGCTGCGCCGCGCCGCCTCGCGCTGATCGGTCCCAACGCCGACAGCGCGCCCGCGCTCATGGGCTGCTACTCCTTCGCCAACCACGTGCTGGCGCACCACCCGGGCGTGCCGCTTGGCTTCGAGATCCCGACGGTTGCGGACGCGCTGGCCGGCGAGTTCGGCTCGGCCGAGCTGCTGCTCGCCGAGGGCTGCTCAGTCGAGGGCGACGACGCCTCCGGGATCGCGGAGGCGGTCCGGGCGGCCGCCGACTCCGACGTGGCGATCGTGGTCGTCGGCGACCGGGCGGGCCTGTTCGGCCGCGGCACGGTCGGCGAGGGCAACGACGTCGAGAGCCTCGAGCTCCCGGGCCGCCAGCGCGAGCTGGTCGAGGCCGTCGTGGCGACCGGGACCCCGGTCGTGCTCGTGCTGCTGACCGGCCGCCCCTACGCCGTGGGCTGGGCGCTCGACGGGCCGTCGGCTCCCGCCGCCGTGCTGCAGGCGTTCTTCCCGGGGGAGGAGGGCGCCGGCGCGATCGCGGGCGTCGTCTCGGGACGGGTCGACCCCTCCGGCCACCTGCCGGTCTCGCTGCCGCGCTCGGCCGGGGCGCAGCCGTTCTCGTACCTGCACCCGATCCTCGGCGGGCCGTCGGACGTGACCTCCGCCGACAGCACGCCGGTGCGGCCGTTCGGCCACGGGCTCTCGTACACGCACTTCGCCCGGACGGAGCTGGCGGCCGAGGAGTCCGCCCCGACGGACGGCTCCTTCACGGCGACCGTGCGCGTCCGCAACACGGGCGAGCGGGCGGGCACCGACCTGGTGCAGCTGTACGCCCGCGACGTGTTCGCGAGCGTGACCCGGCCGGTGGCGCAGCTGCTCGGCTACGCGCGGGTCGCGCTCGAGCCCGGCGAGGAGGCGGAGGTCCGCTTCGAGGTCCCGGCCGCGCGCCTGGCCTTCACCGGACGCGAGGGCGTGCGGATCGTCGAGCCCGGCCGCGTCGAGCTGTGGGTGGGCCCGGACTGCGCGACGCGCGAGACGGAGGCGGCGCTCGAGCTGGTCGGCGCGGCCGCCGCTGTCGACGCCTCCTCGCAGCGCCTCGTCGGCACGCGGGTCCAGCGGGCGGGAGCGGGCGTCCCGGCCTGACCCCGTGGACAACGCTGGAAGGATCGCTCCGGCGGGCCGTGGATCCGCGGATCCCGGTGCCCGCGGGGCGATCCTTCCTGTGGTCTGGGCACGGCGCGGCTCCGGCACCGCTCTGGCGCGGCTCGGGCGGGCGCGGCAGGCTGGGGGGATGAGCGACGACGCGAAGCAGACCCTCCTCCGCTACCTGCAGGAGGGGCGCGACGCCCTGCTGCAGAAGCTCGACGGGCTCGACGAGTACGACGTGCGGCGGCCGCTGGTCGCGACGGGCACGAACCTGCTCGGCCTGGTGAAGCACGTGGCGGGCACCGAGGCGGGCTACCTCGGCGCCGTGTTCGGGCGGCCGTTCCCGGAGTCGATGCCGTGGATGGAGGACGAGTCGGAGCCGAACTCGGACATGTGGGCGACGGCCGACGAGTCCCTGGCCGACGTCGTCGCGCTGTACCGCCGCGTGTGGGCCCACTCCGACGCGACGGTCGCGGCCCTCCCGCTCGACGCTCCCGGGCAGGTCCCCTGGTGGACGAACCGCGACGTGACGCTGCACCGGATCCTCGTCCACATCACCGCGGAGACGCACCGGCACGCCGGCCACGCCGACATCGTCCGCGAGCTGATCGACGGGCGGGTCGGGCTCCGGACGCCCGGCGACAACCTCCCGCCGGTGCCGGAGGAGTGGTGGCCGGAGTACCGGGAGCGCCTCGAGTCGCTGGCGCGCGCCGTCCGCGACCGGGGCTGACGTGCCGGCGTCCGTCGGCACCGCGGTCACGCCGGCACGCGCGGCGCGGCTGCTCGACGAGCTCGATCCCGCGACGGAGGCGGCGCTCGACGCGGCTCTCGGAGGTCGCGGTCGCGGCCGGGCCGCCCTGCAGCGGCGCCGCGACGGGGCGTCGCCGGAGGAGCGGAGGCAGCGGGCCGCGCTCGAGCGCCGGGCGTTCAGTGCGGAGGCGGACCCCGCGGCGCTCGCGGAGCTGGCACTGCTGCGCGCGCAGCGCCGCGACCGGGAGGAGGCGCTCGACGCCGCGGTCGCGGGTCTGGCCGCGTCCGTCGGACCCGCAGCGGCCCAGGGCCGGATCGGCCGCGGGACGGCGAGCGACCGGGGCGGGACGCGCCGTGACCGGACCGGCTGGGACGAGACCGGCCGGGACGAGGTCGGCCGTGACGAGACCGGCCGGGACGCGGCGCCCGGCTGGGGCGAGCGCAGTGAGACCACCGGAGGCGACGACTCCGACTCCCGCACCTCCGCCACGCCCCGACCGCGCCGCCGCCTCGGGGTGATCGCCGCCCTCGTCGCCGTGCTCGGGCTCGCCGCCCTCGGCACGGCCGCCTCCGTCGCGCTGGCCCCTCGCCCGTCGCTGGATGTCTTCACCGAGCCCTGGGCCGTCCCCGACGACGTCGCCACGCGCCCGCTGTCGACCCTCGCGAGCCTCCGCGTCTTCCACTGGGGGCCGACGCGCTACCTGGGCAGCATCGCCGGAGTCGACTACTTCGCCACCCTCAGCCTCGACTCCTTCTCGGCCGCGGAGCTCGCCGACGAGTCCGTCTGCCTCTACGGGCTCGCGCGCTCCGACGGCGACGTCGTCGTCACGGACTGCGCGGCGACCGCGGACTTCGTCGCGAGCGGCATGGCCCTCTCGCCCGACGACTACCAGGGCGACGCGGGCGGCGCCGGAGTCGCCTGGGGTCCGACCGGAGGGATCCGCTCGGCCGGCTGAGGCGGCTCCGCCCGACTCCACCGGGCCCGCCCGCCGTCCCCGAGCAGCCCGCCCCAGGCCCCGCCCGTCAGACCCGCCGCGTCGACGCCCGCTCCACCAGCGGCATCGGCACCAGCACCCGCTCTCCCGGAGCGCCGCTCAGCAGCAGCTCGACCGCCCGGCGGCCCATCTCCTCGTGCGGCAGCGCCACGGTCGTCAGCCCGGGGCGGAGGTAGGCGGCCAGCTCGTCGTCGTCGAACGACACCACGGCGATGTCGCCGGGGATCGAGAGCCCCGCCTCCGCGACCGCCTGGTAGGCCGCCTCACGCCGAGCGGCTTCGGGCACGACGGCGCGGGCGGACAGGTCGCCTTCGCCGACCCGGACGCGGGAGTCGGCTTCGCGTTCCTCACCAACCGGATGGAGGGGGTCGGCGACGTGCGCGCGACCCGCGTCGTCGAGGCGCTCGCGACCGCGCTGCGACTGCCCGTTCCGCGCGGACTCTGACCCCTCCGCGCGGACTCTGACCCCTCCGCGCCACCCCCGTCAAGGGGTGGGGCGCCCGGTCGGCGCCGTCCTAGCGTCGGGGGACGGGCCGACCGGAGGGGCGGTCCGGGATCCAGGGGAGGGCGAGATGCAGAAGCTGTACTACGCGAGCGGATTCGTGCTGCTGGGCGACGAGGTGTGCTCGGCGGTCGTCGAGTACGCGCAGGCGCTGGCGAACGTGGGGAAGTCGGACCTGGTCGTGGTGCCGTCGCTCTCGGACGAGGGGCTGCGCGGCGAGACCCGTCTCCTGGTCGGACCGGCCAGCCAGCTCTTCACCAGCCCGGCGCTCGACCGCGGCGTCGACCTCGACGATCCGGAGGCGGTGGAGTCGATGCGCGAGAAGACCCGACGGCTCCAGCCCGCGCGGCCGACCGTGCAGCCGCGCGGCGAGGGCGACGACAGCGAGGACGACGGCGGGACCGACTACCTCTGACGCCTCAGGTGTCGAGCGTGGTGCTGGGGCGCTCGCCGAAGCGGTGGGCGTACGAGGCCGAGAACCGGCCGAGGTGCGCGAAGCCCCAGCGCCGTGCGACCTCGCTGACGCTGACGACTCCGGACTCGCCCGCCCGCAGCTCCTTCTGCACGCCGTCCAGCCGGATCCGCCGCAGGTAGTCGACCGCGGTGAAGCCGAACTCGCGCCGGAACTCGGTCTGCAGCGTCCGCAGGCCGATGCCCGCCGCGTCGGCGATCTGCTCGGTCCGGAGCGGCTCGTGGGCGTGCTCGTACATGTACTCGATCGCCTGGCGGAGGCGCCCCGAGCGGGGTACCCCGAGGTCGCCGGGAGTGTCCAGCGTCGAGTGCGGGAAGGTCTCGAGCAGGGCGACGGCGACCGCGCGGTCGGCCTCGCGGCGCAGCAGCGGCGAGCTGTCGGCGTCGTAGATCACCCGGGCGACCGTCGCGACGGTCGCCGACCAGCGCCGCAGCGCCGCGCCCTCGGGTCGTGCGGTGGTGTCGAAGAGGAGGGGGCCGCGGGTGCCCTCGACCTCCTCCGCGATGCCCTCGAGGTACGCGCCGTCGAAGTGGATGAGGTTCTGGCGGTAGTCGTGGAACTCGAACCGGCTGGGACGGTCGTTGACGAAGATCGCCGGCTGCCCGAATCCGAGGGTCACCGCGTCGCCGTCGAGATCGGTGACGCCCGCGCCGGCGGTCAGCCACGAGACGACGTACTCGCCCTCGGTCTGGATCGAGCCCTGCACGGAGCCGGCGAACTGGCTGCCGCGGAGCGTCACATCGCCGTCGCCGACGGAGGTGTAGCGGTACGAGAAGTCCTCGCCGGGCTCGACGACGAAGCGGTGCCCGTTGTACGACTGCTCGAAGAGGGCCCGCGCCTGCTCGATGTCACGCCCGCCGATGTCGGAGCGCATGACCTCGTCCTTCTCGTTCATCCCGATCAGGGTCGCACGAGGAGCGCTCCTCACCGCGTGCCCCGAACGGGGAATTCGTTAAGCGGATAAACCAGTCGCGGGTCCGGCGGCGCGGGTCATGGCCTGGACGGTCGCCGCCTGGAACTGCGTGAGCAGCACCACGGTGTGCCGCGCTCCGGCTTCCACGGCGAGCGAGAAGGTGGCGCCGGCCGGAGTGGCCCGCCAGGAGCGGATGTCGCGGGTGCCGACGCGGGTCGAGTCGCCGGTGCCGGCGCTCCGCAGCACCAGGGAGTCGGGCAGCACGCAGAGCGCGCCCGTCACGCCGTCGACAGTGGAGGAGCACTCGAAGCCTGCGTCGTCGTGCACTGCACCGGCGAGCTCGACGAAGTCGGTGACCTCCATCGGCTCGTCGTCGTCGCGCCTGGACACGGCGCGCTCAGGCAGCGTGCGTGAGCCCGGAGGACTCGGGCTGCTGCGCCGGCTCGGTGACGATCCGCAGGCCCCGGCCGCTGTTGGCCTCCTCCATCAGTGCGCGCACCCAGGTGGCGTTGATCGCTGGCATGCGGCTTCCGTGGAACGAGAACTGGAGGGGGATGGTCGGGTGCAGCCACAGTGTCTGGCGTCCGGTGCCGTGCGCGCTCGAGGCGTCGAGCTGGAAGGCGAACGCCTCGTCGCGGCGGAACTTGTTGATCATGACGATCTGGAGGTGCGCGAGCGCGCGGTCGTCGATCTCGTGCGAGGTGGGGGGAGTGCCGTAGAGGAGAGCGCCCATGGTGCGTGCCGCCGTTCTGTGCTGTGTCGCGGGTGCCGGCCGCGACGGTGGGGTGCCCCGGCGAGTGCCGCCGGGAGGGGGAGTGGGAGATGGTGGGGGTGTTCGTGGGGAGCAGGACCCGGGGTGTGCTGTGCCGCCGAGTCGAGTGTCCGGAGTGTCGATCCGGGGGTGCCGGGCTCCGGGATGTCGAGCCCGGATGCCGTCGCGCCGAGCCGTCGATCCCCGCTGACGCCTGCTCTGCAGGCCCGTGGAGTCGGGCGGTCGGGCCGTCCCTCCGGCTGTTCTCCGAAAGTACGCCCCTCGTTCGGAGGGCACGTGCCGCTATCCGGAATGCGAAGCAGTGGCCCCGGCCGCCGGGCGGACTCCCAGCCGGGCGACTCCGGGGCTCAGTTGCCTGGTGCCTCCGGTGGGCGGTGCGGCTGCGTCGAGACACCGCGCTCGTGCGCGAGACGCCGCAGTGGTGCGTCGGGCGGGCCGGCGGTGTCTCGGCGGGGCGTGTGGAGCGGGAGGAGGCGTGACGGTGCGCTCACTGGACAGGGCGTGCGGCTCCGTCGAGACGCCGTCTCCGCGGCGGTAACTCGGCGTGCGCGGGAGGGTGCGCTCCTCCGCGAGTCGTCGCGCCACCGCTCCGGCGGGGGTGCCGACGCTCAGAAGGCGTAGCGGACGCGGCAGTAGGGGAGGCGCTCGGCGAGGAGGGCGCGGAAGCGGTCGAGGGCGGCGCGCTTGAGGTCGCGTCGGTAGCGGATGTTGACGGCGCCGTTCTCGGAGACCTTCTGCTCCTGGCGTCCCGGCTGCCAGAGCAGCGACTCCGCCGTGGGGTGCCAGCCGAGGTTCACCTCGTGCAGGCCCTCGTTGTGGGTGAGGAGGATCACCTCGGCCGCGAGCTGCGCCTTCGCCCGCGGGTGGAGGGCGGCGTCGAGCTGGTCGAAGAGCTCGGTCCAGTCCTGCTGCCAGGTCTCGGTGAGGATCACGGGCGAGAAGTTGACGTGCACCTCGTAGCCGGCGTCGACGAAGTCGTTGATCGCCGCGATCCGCTCGGCCATCGGCGAGGTGCGGATGTCGGTGACCTTCGCCGTCTCGGCGGGCATCAGCGAGAACCGGATGCGCGTGCGCCCGAGCGGGTCCCACTCGAGGAGCTCGCGGTTGACGTACTTGGTCGCGAAGGACGCCTTGGCGGTGGGCGACATCCGGAACAGCTCGCAGAGGTCGTGGACGTTCTCGCTCAGCAGCGCGTCGACGGAGCAGTCGCTGTTCTCGCCGATGTCGTAGACCCAGGCCTCCGGGTCGCACTGGTTCGCCTCGGCCTTGGGGCCCTGCTTGGCGATGTGCCGGGCCAGGTGGCGCTGGATCTGCTCGATGTTCGTGAAGAGCGTGATCGGGTTGCTGTAGCCCTTCCTCCGCGGCACGTAGCAGTAGACGCACGCCATGGCGCAGCCGTTGGCGGTGGAGGGGGCGATGAAGTCGGCCGAGCGGCCGTTCGGGCGCGTGACGAGCGACTTCTTCACCCCGAGCACGAGCGCCTCCGTCTTGATGCGCACCCAGCGCGCGACGTTCGCCTCGTCGCCGTGCACCTCCGGGATCAGCCAGTGCGACTCGACGGGCACGATCTCGGCGCCCGGCCACCGCGCCACGACCTCCTGCCCGCGGGGCAGCTCGAGCGCGGCCGGCTCGGCGTAGATCCGCCGGATGTCGAGCAGGCGCCGCTCGCGGACCGGCGCGGACGCGGGGCTCGGAGCGGTGTCGGACATGAGTCCGTTCTATCGGCGACCACCGACATCCGCGGAGGCGGGGCTGTCGCCCGCCGCGCAGGTCCTGCGCCCGCCTGCAGGAACCGTTGCGCCGCTCCCTCAGGATGGAGGCATGCCCTCCTCCGCCGACCGCTTCCGCCGCGCCGCCGTCGAGCTCGCGCAGACCTCCGAGCGGCAGGTCGAGTGGGCGCTCGCCGTCGCAGAGGATGCGCGCCTCCTCGCCCTGATCGACGAGCTGCCCGCGCAGCACCGGCAGCCGTCCCTGCTCTTCTCGGTCGCGCGGCTGCTCGGCGTGCCCGACGTCGACGGCGCCGGATTCGCCGCGTGGCTCCGGAGCGAATGGGCGCGGGTGGCACCGATCGCCGCCGAGCGGAGGACGCAGACCAACGAGGCGCTGCGGTGCGCGCCCCTGGTCGCAGCGCTGGAGCGGATCACGGAACCCGGCGAGCCGGTGGCGCTCGTCGAGATCGGCGCCTCCGCGGGGCTCTGCCTGGCGCCGGAGCGGTACTCCTACGCCTTCACGGCGAGCGACGGCGAGACGAGGCTCGGGTCGGGCGCGCCTCTGCTGCGGTGCGCGGTGAGCGGAGGCGCGGCGCCGGGGCGGCTGCCGGTCGTCGCATGGCGCCGGGGGCTCGACCTGGCGCCGCTCGACGTCCGCTCGCCCGAGGACGTCGCCTGGTTGGGCGCGCTGCTCCCGCCCGACCGTCCGGAGCGGACCGCGCGGCTCCGCTCGGCCGTGGAGACTCTGCAGGACGACCCGCCCACGATCGTCGCGGGCGATGCGGCCGCCGAGCTGCCCGCCCTGCTCGACGCAGTGCCGCCGGGTCTGCGGACGGTGGTCGTCTCGCTCGGGACCCTGGTCTACCTTCCGTGGGCCGCGCGCGAGAGCGTCCTGGCGACGGTCGCCGATCGCGGCGCGAGCCTGGTGACGCTCGAGGCGGAGGCGCTGCTCCCGCACCTCGTCGCCGCGCGCGGGGACCGCACGGCCCCCGAGCCGACCCCGTTCCTGCTCGCCGCCGACGGCGTCCCGCTCGCGAGCGCGGCCGCCCACGGCGGCACCCTCTCCTGGCTGGCCTGAGGCGCGCTCCAGCGCCGTGTGCGGGGTGCCCCAAGCTCGGGAGGTGCCCGGCGCCCGGTGCTCGCTCCGCGCCGACGCTCGATCCGCGCCCACTGTTCAAGAGTTGTCGCACTCAGCGTCGAGTGCGACAACTCCTGGACTCTCGCGGAGGAGCGAGCCCGAAGCCCGAAGCCCGAAGCCCAACGCGCAGCGACCAGAGCTCTGAGCTCAGGCGCTCGGCCCGATCGTCCGCCCACTGTTCACGAGTTGTCGCACTCAGCGTCGAGTGCGACAACTCCTGGACAGTCGCGAAGGAGAGGGCGTCGAAGTGCAGCGCTGAGAGCTCGGAGCTCGGAGTCCCGGCGCTCGACTCGCGCCCACTGTTCAAGAGTTGTCGCACTCGGCGTCGAGTGCGACGACTCCTGGACTCTCGCGGAGGGTAAGACGGCCGAGTGCAGGACTCAGAGCTCAGAGCCAGAGCTCAGAGCGTCCAGCGCCCAGCGCCCAGCGCCCAGCGCCCAGCGCCCCAGCGCCCTACAGCCCGTCGACGACGAGCTGCGTCGCGCGCGGGACGTACGAGGTGTTCGTCGTCGGGTCCCAGCCCACGAGCGCGACCGCGTCGCCGCCGACGCGCGCGGTGATGCCCACGAGCGAGAACGGCTTGCCGCCCACGGCTCCGGACACCTTCCAGCCGAGCGTCTCGTCGGCGCCGGTCAGCGTCTGCTCGGTGCGCTCGACGGTCGTCTCTACCGGCACGCCCTGCATGGCGAAGAGCGTCGAGCCGGAGGCGCAGCGCGTGGTCGCGTCGGTGGCGCTCGCGAGGAGCGAGGCGGCCGCGTCGGCGGTGCCGGTGCTCGACACGACGGCGGTCATGGAGCGGTCGGCGCTGGTGCCGTACGAGAGTCCGGCGGCGGGCTGCGCGGTGTCCCAGCCCAGGCCGAACGGCGAGAGGCAGCTCGCGTCGGTCGCGGTGAGGCCGGGGTAGATCGAGTCGAGCATCTCCTGGATGCTCGCGTACTCGCCGGGCACGAACTGCACGCCGGTCAGCACGGCGGCCACCTGCTCGCCGGTCTTCTGAGCGGTGTCGGCGGTCGGGGCGGCGGCCGTCGCGGTGGCGGACGGGGCGGCCGACGACGAGGGGAGCGTCGGAGTGAACGGGCGGAGCGTCGATCCGCTCGTCGCGGTCCCCGCGCAGCCCGAGAGGACGAGCAGCAGCGCGCCTCCGATCAGAGTCGTGCGCAGCAGTGTCTTGGACATCATGTCTCCCCCTTCGCCCGCCGGCGCCGCACCGGGGCGCCTGAGGCTAGCAGAGCCCCGCGTCCCGGAGGCGGCCCGGCGCCGCCCGCAGGACGGAGGCGGCCCGGTGGCACCCGCAGACCGGAGGCGGTCCGGCAGCGCGTGCGGACCGGAGTCGGCCCGGCCCCACTCGCACAACGGAGCCGGGAACCCCGAACCCATGCCTCCAACGGCCGCTCCCGCCTCCGCTCCGCCGCTCAGATCTCCGTGTGCCCGAGCTCGGCTCCCGCGAGCAGGCGGATCTCCGGCTCGGCGATGCCCTCCAGCTCCAGCACCACGACGCGGTTGCGGCCGGCGTGGGTGACCGGCGAGGGGACGATCAGCGTCCGCTGCGGTCCGCGGCGCCAGTAGCGCCCGAGGAGGAAGCCGTTCACCCAGACCAGTCCCTTGCCCCAGTGCAGCGTGTCCACGTACAGGTCGGCCTGCTCGTCGAGGTCGAACGAGCCGGAGGCGAGCTGCGGTCCGGCCGAGAACGCCGGCGCCGCGACGGCCAGGTCGGGGAGGCACTCCAGCGCGAGGGCACGCGCCGCCCAGCCGGTCAGCGGGGCGCCGTCGAGCGTCACGCCTCCGATCAGGCCCTTGTGCTCGCCGATGCGCGTGCCGTAGTTCACCCGGCCCTGGTTCTCGACCAGGATCGCGAGCTCGCCGCGTCCGCTCGGCAGAGTCAGCGCCCGCTCGTGGTGGTCGCGCGCCAGCACGCCCACCGGCACGCCGTCCAGCAGCACCCAGGCGCGGTCGCGCACCTCCTCGCCCACCACGAGGCGGGCCGGAGCGGAGGAGCCGTCGAGCGTCGTCGTGAAGAGCACGAAGCCGTCGTCGTGGCCGAGGTCGTCGAAGCTGGCCATCGCGTCGAGGTGCGCGGCCGGTCCGAACGCCTGGCCGAGGCCGAGCAGCGCCGGGCCGGGGACGAGCGGAGCGGTCAGGGCGGGGGCCGGCGGGCGCACCGCGGGCACCTCCTCCGGCACCGGCGCGTAGCGCGCGATGACCTCGCGGAACGCCCAGAACTTCGCGGTCGGGTCGCCGCCCTCGTCGAGCGGGGCGTCGTAGTCGTAGCTCGTCGTGATCGCGGCGTAGCGGCCCTTGTCGTTCGCGCCGCTGGTCAGGCCGAAGTTGGTGCCGCCGTGGAACATGTAGATGTTGACCGAGCCGCCGGCCGCGAGCAGCGTGTCGAGCTCCTGGGCGGAGGCGTCGGCGTCCGTCGTGTGGTGCTGGGTGCCCCAGTCGTCGAACCAGCCGCACCAGAACTCCATGCACATCAGCGGGCCGGTGGGCTGGAACTCGCGCAGCGTCGCGAGGCGCTCCGTGGTCCGCGAGCCGAACGAGCCGGTGAGGTGCAGGCCCGGCAGGCTGCCGTCGGCGAGCATCTGCGGAGTGGGCTGGTCGATGGTGGTCAGCGGCACTGTGATGCCGGAGTCGCGGGTCACCCGCACGAGCTCGGCCAGGTACTCCTTGTCGGAGCCGTACGCGCCGTACTCGTTCTCGATCTGCACGAGGACCACGGGCCCGCCGGCATCGATCTGGCGCGGGGCCACGATCGAGTACACGCGGCGCAGGTAGTCGCTGACCGCGGCGAGGTAGTTCGGCTCCGAGCGGCGCACGCCCACCTCGGGGTCGCGGAAGAGCCAGGCCGGGAGGGCGCCGTTGTCCCACTCCGCGCAGATGTAGGGGCCGGGGCGCACGATCGCGTGCATGCCCTCGGCGGCGATCAGGTCGAGGAAGCGGCCCAGGTCGAGCCCGGCGTCCTCGCGCCACTCGCCGCGGCGCGGCTCGTGCGCGTTCCAGGCGACGTAGGTCTCGATGGTGTTCAGGCCCATCAGGCGGGCCTTGCGGATCCGGTCGGCCCAGAGGTCCGGGTGGATGCGGAAGTAGTGCAGCGCCCCCGACAGGATGCGGTGCGGGCGGCCGTCGAGCTCGAAGTCGGCGGCGCCGATGGCGAAGCGGCTCTCGGGAGCGGTGGTCATCTGGATCCCCCTCAGGATCGGTGCCCGGTGTGTCCGAGCGTGAGAACGACGCGGGGCCGACCGGAGCGATCCGGCCGGCCCCGCGTCGAGCAGTGGTGCTACTCCGAGACGGTGAAGCCCTGCGCGTTGCCGTACTGGACGAGCTTGCTCTGCCAGTCGGCGAGGCCCTGGTCGAGGCTGGTGCCGTTGGCGTACGCCTGGCCGACGGTGTCGCCGAAGACGCTGTTCGCGTAGACCTGGTAGGGCAGGTAGGACCAGCCGGAGCGGACGTCCTTCGAGGCCTGGGTCAGCACCTCGTTGATCTTCTGGCCGCCGAAGTACTCCGACTCCTGACCGGTGAAGTCCGAGCTGTCGAGGTCGGCCGTGGTCGACGGGAATCCGCCGCTCTGCAGGAAGACGTCGACCGAGGCCTGGTCGCTGTTCAGCCAGCGCAGGAACGCGGCGGCCAGCGCCGGGTTCTCGCTCTGCTTGGTGACGGACTGGCCGCCACCGCCGTTCTCGGCGCTGACGGCGGTGCCGTCGTAGGTCGGGATCGGCGCGACGGCCCAGTCGCCGGAGGCGTCGGGGACGCTGGACTCCAGCACGCCGGGCATCCAGGCGCCGGTCACCAGGGAGGCGATGGAGCCGTCGGCGAGGCCCTTGTACCACTCGTCGCCCCAGGCGGGGGTGTCCGAGAGCAGCTTCTTCTCGACGAGCTGGTTCCAGACGCCGGTCCACTTGGCGGTGCCCTCGTCGGCGAGGTCGATCTTCACGTCCGTGCCGTCGGTGGTGAACGGCTCGCCGCCCGCCTGCCAGATCATGCTGGTCGCGAAGCCGGCGTCGCCGGTGTCGGCGGTGATGTACTTCGACGGGTCGGCGGTGTGCAGCTTCTCGGCCGCGGCCACGTACTCGTCCCAGGTGGCGGGGACGGCGATGCCGTACTGGTCGAAGACGGTCTTGTTGTAGAACAGCGCCATGGGGCCCGAGTCCTGCGGGAGGCCGACGAGCTTGCCGTCGATGTTGACGCTCCCCCAGGTGGAGGCGGAGTACTTGTCCTCGAGGTCGCCCATGCCGTACTGCGACAGGTCGAGGAGCGAGTCCGACAGCGCGAACTGCGGCATGGCGTAGTACTCGATCTGGACGACGTCGGGGGCGCCCGAGCCGGCCTTGATCGCGTTCTCGAGCTTGGTGTACTCGTCCTTGTTGGTGCCGGCGTTGACGAGCTCGACGTCGACCTTGGGGTAGGCCTTCTCGAACGCGGCGACCTGCGCCTCGGCGCTGGGGGTCCAGCTCCAGTACGTGATCTTGCCACCGGCCTCGAGGGCGGAGTCGAGGTCGGCGGCGGAGCCGGCGCTCGTGGTCGTGCCGCCACCGGAGGTGGACGAGCAGGCCGCGAGGGAGCCGGCGGCCAGGGCCGCGACGGCCGCGACCGTCAGGGTCCGCCTGAGGGCGGAACGGGCGATCTTCATGGTGGTGTTTCCCTTCACTTCTTCGTGCTGCGGGTGCTGTGGACGGGGCAGGACGCTCCGGCCGGGGGATGGGTAGGGGGAGGGCTCAGCCCTTGACGCTGCCGGCGCTCAGACCGGACTGCCAGAAGCGCTGGAGTCCGAGGAAGGCGACGACGATGGGGATGATCGTGAGGAGCGAGCCCGTGATCACGAGGTTGTAGATCGGCTGCGCGCTGACGCCGGTGGCCTGCGCGTTCCACTGGTTGAGGCCGACGGTGAGCGGGTACCAGGTGGGGTCGCTCAGCATGATCAGCGGGAGGAAGTAGTTGTTCCAGGTCGCGACGACCGAGAACAGCAGCACGGTCACGATGCCGGGGGCGAGGAGGCGGATGGAGATGGTGAAGAAGGTGCGGAACTCGCCCGCCCCGTCCATCCGCGCCGCTTCGAGCAGCTCGGTGGGCACCGACTCCACCGCGTAGACCCACACCAGGTACAGGCCGAACGGGCTGATCAGCGAGGGGATGATGATCGCCCACGGGGTGTTGGTCAGGCCGAGCTGGCTGAACATGAGGAACGTCGGGACGGCGAGGGCCGTGCCGGGCACCGCGATCGCTCCGAGCACCACGGCGAAGACCGCCTTGCGGCCCGTGAAGCGGAACTTCGCGAGGCCGTAGCCGGCGAGCGTGGCCAGGAGCGTCGCTCCTCCGGCGCCGACGACGACGTAGAGCAGGGTGTTGCCGAGCCAGCGGAGGAAGATCCCGTCGCGGTAGCTGAGGGTGTCGGCGATGTTCTGGAAGAAGACGAAGTCGCCGTCGAACCAGAGGCCGAAGCTCGAGAGCAGGCCGGCCTGCGTCTTCGTCGCGTTGATGACCAGCCAGGCCAGCGGCACGAGGCTGTAGAGGATGAAGACCGACATCAGCAGGGTGAAGGCGATCGACTTCTTGGGCTGCACCGAGGAGCCGCGGCGGGCGGCCGGGCGCTTCGGGGCGCGGGCGGGCGTCCGGGGAGCGGTCGCGAGGGCCATCAGTTCTCCTTCCGCGCGCCGCGGAGCTGCACGACGTAGGCGATCACCGCGGTGATCACGCCCATGACGATGGCGACCGTGGCCGACGCGTTGTACTGCTGACCGGCGAAGGACAGGTTGTAGGCGTACATGTTCGGGGTGAAGTAGGTGGTGATGATGTTCGGCGCCAGCGTCCGGAGGATGTTCGGCTCGTTGAACAGCTGGAAGCTGCCGATGATCGAGAAGATCGTGGCGATGACGATCGCGCCGCGCAGGGCGGGAAGCTTGATCGAGCGGATGACGCGCATCGGGCCGGCGCCGTCGATCTCGGCCGCCTCGTAGAGCTCGCCGGGGATCGTCTTCAGCGCGGAGTAGAAGATGAGCATGTTGTAGCCCACGAACTCCCACGTGACGATGTTGCCGATCGAGGCGAGGATCCAGTCGCGCGAGAAGGGCTGGACGACGTCGGAGCCGAGCAGGTCGTTGACGTTCGCGGCCAGGCCGAAGTTGTCGCCGTAGATGAAGCCCCACATCAGCACCGCGACGACCGCGGGGACGGCGTAGGGGAGGAAGACCACGATGCGGAAGAAGCCGGTGCCGTGGAGGCGGCCGCTGTCGATCGCGAGGGCCGCGACGAGGGCCAGCACGAGCATCACGGGGACCTGCACGACGAGGAACAGCAGGACGCGGCCGAAGCCCTCCCAGAAGTTCGGGTCGGTGAAGATCGCGGTGTAGTTCGCGAAGCCGACGAAGGAGTTGCCGCCCACCAGCTGCTCGCGGAAGAGGCTGAGGTAGATCGAGTAGACGACCGGGGCGATGAAGACCAGGAGGAAGACGACGAGGAAGGGGGCGACGAACGCCAGGCCCTTCCACTCGCTCTTCGCCCGCGACTTCGGGGCCGCGAGGGGGGACGCCGGAGGGGCGACCTCGCTCAGCGGGACGGGGGGAGACGTCGTCGTCATGGGATTCCGTTCGGGGAGTAGTGCGGGCCCGTCATGTTCACGTCAACATGGCAGAGCGTCACCGTAGCATGTCCACGTCGCCACCCGCGACTGTTCCTGCGTCACGGTTCGGCGCACGATGCACCACGGCTGACGGGCGGCGCGCTATAAAGGGAAGCCCATGTCACTCGAGACCGACCGCCCGTCCCCGTCCACCCGGCCGCGACGCGGCGTCTCGATGGCCGACGTGGCCCGGCGCGCGAACGTCTCGGGCCAGACGGTCTCGCGGGTGTCGAACGGCAAGCAGAACGTCGACGGCGAGACGCGCAAGCGGGTCCTCGAGGCGATGCGGGCCCTCGGCTACCGGCCCAACAGCGCGGCGCGGGCCCTGCGGACGGGCCGCTTCCACAGCATCGGCGTGATCATGTTCACGCTGTCCTCGTTCGGCAACATGCGCACCCTCGACGCCATCGCGATCGCGGCCGCCGACGCGGGCTACTCGATCACCCTCATCCCCGTCTCCCACCCCACCCAGGGCGAGGTGTCGGTCGCGTTCCACCGGCTGAGCGAGGAGGCGGTCGACGGCGTCATCATCATCGTCGAGGCGCACCTGCTCGACGAGGCCGACATCGTCCTCCCACCGGACCTGCCCGTGGTGGTCGTCGACTCCGCCGGCGGCGAGAAGTACCCGGTGGTCGACACCGACCAGATGTCGGGCGCCCGCCAGGCCGTCGAGCACCTGCTCGGACTCGGCCACCGCACCGTGCACCACATCGCCGGCCCGGACCGCTCCTACTCCGCCGAGCGCCGCCACGAGGCGTGGGAGTCGACCCTGATCGAGCGCGGCGCCCCGGTGCCGGAGGTGCTGGTCGGCGACTGGTCCACCGACTCCGGCTACCGCCTCGGCAAGCGGCTCGCCGCCGATCCGGAGGTCACCGCGATCTTCGCCGCCAACGACCAGATGGCGCTCGGCGTGCTGCGCGCCCTGCACGAGGCCGGACGCGCCGTGCCCGGCGAGGTGAGCGTCGCGGGCTTCGACGACATGCAGGAGTCGGCGAGCTTCTGGCCGCCTCTCACGACGGTGCGCCAGTTCTTCGGGGACACGGGCCGCCGCTCGGTCGACATCCTCCTGCGCGAGCTCGAGTCGGGCGAGCGCACCGGCGTCTCGCTCGTGCCGACCCGCCTCATCGTCCGCGAGAGCACCGGCCCGGCCCCCGCCGCCTCCTGATGCTTCCGCGGAGCCGGCCCGCGGAGCCCGCCCGCCCTTCACGCTGATCGAGGAGCCGGCCCCGCCGGCGTACCGAGATCCCCTGCACCGGACCCCCTCTGCCGGGCCCGCGCCCCTCCCCGTGCCCGCTCGACCGCGGAGCTCGCGATACTGTGAGCCCTCTCACCCCGGACCTCCAAGGAGACGCACATGTCGGTCGGCCTGCTCGCGGTTGTCGATGACATCCTCACCGCCGCCCTGAAGGCGAGCGCCAAGACGGCGGGCGTCGTGATCGACGACGCCGCCGTCACCCCGCAGTACGTGCAGGGCCTCACGCCCGCGCGGGAGCTGCCGGTGGTCGGGCGGATCGCGCTGGGGAGCCTGTTCAACAAGTTCGTCATCATCATCCCGCTGGCGCTGCTGCTCTCGGCGTTCGCGCCGCAGGTGCTGCCGTACCTGCTGATCCTCGGCGGCGCGTTCCTCTGCTTCGAGGGGGCGGAGAAGGTGCTCGAGTGGTTCGGCGTCTCGCACGGCGGCCACGAGACGGAGGCGCGCGACGAGAAGAAGCTCGTCTTCGGCGCCATCCGCACCGACCTCATCCTGAGCACCGAGATCATGCTGATCGCGCTCGACGGCCTCGACCCCGACTTCGGGATCTGGCCCACGCTCGGCGCGCTCCTGGTCGTCGGGCTCGGGATGACCGTGCTCGTCTACGGCGCCGTCGCGCTGCTCGTGAAGATCGACGACGTGGGCCTGCGCCTGATGAAGAACGCGGCCCGCGGCGTGCGGCGCACCGGAGCGAGGATCGTCGCGTCGATGCCGGTCGTGTTCCGCGCGATCAGCATCATCGGCACGCTCGCCATGCTCTGGGTCGGCGGGCACCTCGTCGTCGCGAACCTCGCCGAGACGGTGTGGCACGGTCCGTACGACCTCGTGCACGTCGTCACCCACGCGGTCGAGGGCGCGGGCCCGGTCGTCGTGTGGCTGGCCGACACCTTCGTCTCGATGATCTTCGGCCTCGTGCTGGGTCTGGTCATCGCCGCCGTCGTGATGGGCGTCTCGCGCCTGCGCACCCGCGACGAGGCGGCCGCGGGGCACTGAGCGGCGTCTCGATACGCCGCGTGCCGCGGCCGCTCGACCGGCATAGAGGTGCGCGGTCGCTCCACCGGCGCGGAGGTGTGCGGCTGCCCGACCGGCACGGATCCACGCTGATCGAGTAGCCCGCGCCGCGGGCGTATCGGGATCCCACGACGCGCCGCCCGCGCCGCGCCGCTCCGACGGCGAACGACGGACCGCCCCCGTCCCCGGAGGGGCGGAGGCGGTCCGTGTCGGAGGGGGCGTCAGCAGCTGCGGGCCGCGTACGCTCCCGTCGCCACCGAGGTGACCTGCTTGCCGTCGACCGTGCCCGTCGCGGTGACGGTGGCCTGGCCGGCCGGCACCGAGGCCGCGCGCGTGGTGAACGCGGCGCTGCCGCTCGCGCCGGGCGCGACTCCGGTGACCTGCTTCGACCCGGAGGGCGTCGCGATGGTCATCGAGACCGGCACGCCGGACTCGTTCTTCGCCGCGACGGTGAGCGTCACCTTGCCGGCGATGCAGCGGGTGGTCGCCGTGACCGCGACCGCGAGGGCGGCGGGCGCCTTCAGGGTCACCGTCACCGTCGTGGTCGAGGTGACGGAGCCGTCGGCCGCGCGGACCGCGATGGTCGCGACTCCGCCGTTCGCCGTCGTCGGCTGGGTGATCCGCACGGTGGCCGCCGAGTCGGTCGCCACTGCTCCGATCACCGGCATCGCCGTGCCCTCGACGGTGACCGCGTAGGAGGTGCGGGCCGGGTCGAACCCGGCGATGCCGGCTCCTCCGACGCGCAGGGCGCCCAGGGTGGCGACCGCGGCGGGCGAGGCGACCGACTCGTAGAGCTTGGTCTCGGCCACGATCAGGTGCGTGTTGTCGTAGGCGTTCATCACGACGCGGAAGGCCTTGGCCGTGACAGGCGCGAACGACGCGACCAGGGTCGGAGCCGTTCCGCCGGCCGGCGACGCGAGGGCCACGGCCGACTCGTAGCCGGGGACCGCGGTCCAGGTCGTGCTGTCAGCGGCCTGGTACTGCAGCTGGTAGGTCTGCGCCCAGCTGGTGCCGCCGTCGGCCAGGAACTGCACCGACACCTTCTCGACCTGGTGGGTCGAGGGGAAGGTGTAGGTCAGCGAGCTCTGCGCGGCCTTGGTGCCGTTGGTCCAGTTCGACCAGCCCTTGTCGCCGTCCACGCCGTTGCGGGTGCGCTCCGGTCCGTAGCCCGACTCCGACGACGACGCGGTCGCGACGATGCCGGCGTCCGGGTTGAAGTTGCGGAGCGTGCCCGTGGTGACGAGCACCGTGAGCGTGGCGGGGAGCGTAGCGCCGTCGGCGGTCGCCGTTCCCGAGACCGTCACCTGCCCGGTCTGGGCGAGGGAGGCGGTGGTGAGCGGCGTCCAGTCCCAGACGACCGGCACCGGGAAGGTGCTGGCCGAGGCGCCCACGCGGGCGGGGACCGTCGTCGGGGCCGAGGCCTTCACTCCGGCGACCGAGGCGCCCGCGGCGGCCGTGACCGACACGGGGTCGGTCGCGGTCAGTCCGCCGACGTCGACGAGCGCGGTGACCGTGATCGTCTGGCCGTAGAGGTCGGTCGCGGTGCCGGGCACCTCGACGCGCCCGGTCGCGCCGTACGCCGAGTCGGCGGGGCGCTGCCAGGTGACGGCGAGCGGTGCGCCGGCTCCCCAGGAGTACTGCGGGGTGATGCTCGCGGGCAGGGTCGGAGCGACGCCCGCGGTGGTGCGGACGGCGATCGTCTGGCCGGCGGTCGGGGCGAGGTCGCGGAGGGACCACGACTGGTTCGCTCCGCCGTTGGAGGTGTAGACGCCGACCGACGCGTTGTCGGCGCTGGAGCCGCCGTTCACGTCGAGCGACTGGGCGATGGACTCGTTGACGAGCGAGAAGTTCACGCCGTCGGTGGTGTTGACGATCCAGCGGGTCGCGGCGGTCGTCTTCGCCGCGTCGACGGACAGCGAGCGCAGGTCGGTGCCGGCGGTCGTGGCTCCGAGCACGCGTCCGTCGCCGTTGACGAGGACGACGCGGCGGGTGGCCTCGCGCTCGCCGGCGGCGACCTCGCGGACCGTCCAGGTCTGCTTGGCGGCCGCGGCGGAGTCGGTGGCGAGGCCGGTGATCGTGGTCGCGGCGCCCGAGGGGTTGCCGGTCAGGGCCTTGCCGCTCTGGGTGCCGACCAGCTGGTAGCGGTGGCCGTCGCGCAGGGCGGGGGCGGAGTCGGCGACTCCCGAGACTCCGTCGATCGAGAAGCTCGTGACCGACTTGGCGGGCACGGTGATCGTGGCGGTGCGCGAGATGCGGTCGACGCTCACCGGCGTCTTGGCGACCAGGGCGTTGCTCGTGGGAGCGGCGGCCGAGGAGGCCTTCGTGGTGACGTACGGGGTGACCGTCGCGGTGTCGGTGATGGTGCCGAAGCGGGAGAGGTCGAGCACGACGGTCTTCTCGGTCGCGGTGCTGTTGGTGTGCACGACGGTCGCGCCCGAGCCGTCGCCGCGGACGGCGGCGGTGGAGGAGCTGTCGTTGGAGGGCATCAGGTGGTCGCCCTCGTGGATGAACTTGGTGAAGTTCCGGATGGTGTTGAACTTCGAGTTCGTCTCGACGCCGCAGACCGGGGCCTTGGTGGAGTCGCCACCGGCGTCGGCGACGCGTCGGGCCGACTTCCAGACCTCGGTCCCGTTCTCCTGGTACGGCTTGCAGTCCAGGTCGATGTAGACGGAGCCCCAGTTGAGGTTCTCGCCCTTGGGCTTGGGCTGCTGCATGTTGTAGTAGTCCTCGACGGGCTGCCAGAGCACCCACGCCTTCGGCTCGAGCTCGCGCAGGTCGTCGTTGATGCGGCCGGCGATGCCGAGGCCGTTCTCCATGTTGGTGGGGTCGAAGCCGGTGACCCAGTTGCCCTCGATCTCGCTCATCCACAGGTCGGTGTCGGCCTGCTTCGCGAGGTCGCGGACCTTGAGGCGGCCCGAGGTGCCGTAGGTGTGGACGTTCATCCGGTCGACCTCGGCGCGGATCGCGGCGGAGTAGGCGGCCCAGTTCGTCGCGAAGATGTCGGGGTTGGTCTCGTCCATCGCGGCGATGCCGGCGTCGGTGGTCGAGGCGTCCAGTGCGCCAGCGACGTCGGGGATCAGACCCGCTTGGCGCGTCGGTCCGACGTGCATTCCCTCCTGGCGTCCGCCGGTCGGGACGCCGTTGGAGAGCTGCGTGCCCCAGTAGTTCGTGTTCGGCTCGTTGAAGGGGTCGAGCGTGTCGAACTCGATGCCGTACTCGTCCTCCATGTGCTCGGTGACCTTCACGAGGTACTTCGCGAACTGCTCCTCGGCGGCGGGCTTCAGCTGCTCGCTGTTCGCGTCGAAGCCGCCCGAGACGTAGCCGCTCTCGGTCATGAAGTACGGGGCGGAGTTGGAGAACGCCTCCCAGTGCGAGATCTGCTTCTCCTCGGCCAGCCTCTCGACCCACCAGCGCTGCGTCTCGTCGGCGGTCCAGTCGTAGGAGGCGGGGTCGTCCGCGTTCCACTTGGCCAGGAGCGCGTCGCGGTCGGCGAGCTTCGTGGAGGTGCCGCCGTAGGTCGACGCGTCGCCGGCCGGGTTCTGCTTCCACCAGCCCTCGACGGCACCGCCCGGGCGGAGGTAGTCCTTCACGTCGGAGGCGTTGCCGCCGCCGATGTTGTAGCGGGCGATGTTGAGGTCGAGGCCGCTGTCGCCGAAGACCTTCTGGTAGAGGTCCTCGCGGAGGGCCTCGGGATAGCCGCCGGTCGCGTTCGCGAACCAGACGAGGCTGGTGCCCCAGCCCTCGAACGCCTCACCGGCGGCGGCAGGGTTCGGCGTGATGCGGAACGCGTCCGCGGCCTGAGCGGGGGCCGCTGCGGCGGGGATCGCCAGCAGTGCTCCTGTGGCCAGGGCGGCGCTCGTGGCGAGCGCGGCGACCCTTCTGAAGGACATCGACATTGATGCGGTCTCTCTTTCGCCATCGAAATGCGGGCATGTTCACGTGAACGCGCCCTGACGGCCGACTGTACATGTTCACGTCAACAATCGGAAGGTGCTCAGGGGCGGGCGAGGCCCGCAGGGTCGAGGAGCCGGGAGTCGTCGCAGTCGACGCCGAGTGCGACGACTCTTGGAGGGTCGTGGGCATGCGGAGGCGTGCGGCCGCGCGCCACGCCACCGCCGCGCTCAGACGCGGTGCGTCGTCTCCGGGAAGGCCTCGGGCTCGCACTGGATGGTCGCGTGGTCGATGCCGTGGCGCTCGCGGAGGACGGCGAGCACCCGCGAGAGCGCGGTGCGGTAGTCGGCGTCGGGGGCGACGACCACGTGGCCGGTGGCGCTCTCCATGCCCGAGGTGATCGTCCACACGTGCAGGTCGTGCAGCGCCAGCACGCCGGGGACGGCGCAGACGTCGCGCTCGAGTGCCGCGAGGTCGACGTGCGCGGGCGCCGACTCCATGAGGATCCCCAGCGCCTGCCGCGTGAGCGACCAGGTGCGGGGAAGGATCAGCAGCCCGATCAGCACGCCGACGATCGGATCCGCCCACGCCCAGCCGGTGGTGAGCAGCACGATCGCCGCGACGATCACGCCGATCGATCCGAGTGCGTCGCCGAGCACCTCGAGGGACGCTCCGCGGAGGGTGATGCTCTCCTTCGCCCCGGCCGACAGCAGGCGCAGGCTCACGAGGTTGACCGCCAGGCCCACGACGGCGGTGATCAGGAGGGGGCCGCCGGGCACCGCGGGCGGCTCGGCGAAGCGGCGGACGGCCTCGACGATCACGAACGCGGCGACCGCGAACAGGAGCAGGCCGTTGGCGAGGGCGGCCAGCACTTCGAGGCGGTAGGAGCCGTAGGTGCGGCCCTTCGCGGCGGGGCGGGCGGCGAGCGAGATCGCGGCGATCGACATCCCGAGCGCCAGCACATCGGTGCCCATGTGCGCGGCGTCCGAGAGCAGCGCGAGCGAGCCCGTCGCGACTCCGACCGCGAACTCGACGACCATGAACGCCGCGGTCAGCACGAAGGCGGTCACGAGCGGACGCCGGTGCCGTGCGGCGGCGGAGCCGATTGGAACGCCGTGAGAGTGGCCCATCGGCTCCTCCGATCCCCTGTTCGTATAAACAGTCTTGCATGCGTCCGGAGGCGAGCGCGAGGGCCCTCAGCCGACCAGCGGGTCCAGCGCCTCGCCGAGGTAGGGCGCCAGGGTCCGGGCGTACGACTCGGTGAGGTGCCCGAGGTCGCGGTACACCTTCACTCCGCCGATCACGAGGGGGCAGCCGCGGTCGTCGCAGAACCAGCGGGTGAGGTCGACGGCGGCGGCGCCCGGCCAGCCCTCGGCGGCGGCGGCCATCAGCTCGCGGTCGGCGAAGGCCTCGTCGAGCGGCACGCTGCAGTCGGCCGCGGAGCCCGGCTCCTCGGCGCAGGCCAGCAGGGAGAGCGAGGGCAGCACCGGATTGTCGCGGATCGCGACCACCGTGGATCCGCGGGCGATCAGCGGCGCCCACGACTCGTGGAACCCGTCGATGCCGGCCTGCTCGTCGGGGGTGCCGGACGCGTCGACGAACACGGACTTCTTCGCGGAGTAGGCGGTGACGACGAGCGCATACGGCTCCTGGCCGGCGAGCTCCTCCTGCAGCTTCTCGTTCCAGACGTCGCAGGAGCGGCGGGAGGAGGCGGAGTCGTCGCGCCGCTCCGCGGTCGAGAAGACGCAGCCCGTCTTGTAGTAGGTGTGCAGGTCCCAGCCGCGCTCCTCCGCGACGCCGCGCAGCGCCGGGAAGAAGGACGCCGCATGCGAGTTGCCGATGAGCAGCACACGGAGGCCGGCGGGATCGCCGAAGCGGCACTCCTTGAGCGCGGTGCCGGAGTTGCCCGTGCTGCACTCGTCGGTGTTCAGCGCGGAGCCGTCCTCCGAGGCGTCGACGGCGGGCAGGCTCGTGGTCCAGGAGTCGGGGCAGGCGTTCGCGAGCGCCGCGGCTCCGACGCAGCCCTCGGTCGAGACGGGGAGGGCGTGCGCGCGGGTGAGGTCGGCGGCGATCGCGGCGTTCGTGCCGGTGAGGCCCGTCGCTCCGACCAGGGCGGCGACGGCCAGCAGGGCCGCCGGGGCGAGCGCGCGGAGGCGGTGCGGGCGCTCGGCGGGGGCGCGGCGGTGGAGGGGGTCCTCGAGCACGTGCTTCGAGGCGGCGGCCAGGAGGATCGCGGCGGCGATGACGCCCAGGCCCGCCGGAGCGGTCGGGTCCTCGCCGGTGCTCTCCCGCCAGAAGACCAGGATCGGCCAGTGCCAGAGGTAGATCCCGTAGCTCAGGCCGCCCAGCCACACGAGCGGGCGCAGGGCCAGCAGCCGGCCGACTCCGCGCTCCGGGGCGGGGCCGGTCCCGGCGACGAGCACGAGCACCGCCGAGAGGGTCGGCCAGAGCGCGGCGGTGCCGGGGAACGCGCTTGAGACGTGGAGCGCGAATCCGCAGGAGACGACTCCGATCAGCCCCAGCCACCCGGCGACCGTCCGCAGGGCCGCCGGGATCGCCAGTCCCGGGAGCACGAGGGCCGCGAGCGAGCCGAGTCCGAACTCCCACGAGCGGGCGAGGGTGCTGTAGTACGCGGTCGGCTGGTCGATCCCGACCAGCACGACCGAGAACGCGAACGAGAGGACGGTGAGCGCCGCGACGAGCGCCAGCAGGAACCGCGGCAGCTGCGCGCGGCGCCGCAGCAGCACGGCGGCGAGGGTCGCGACGAGCACCAGGGCGAGCCAGACCAGGTAGAACTGCCCCTGCACCGACATCGCCCAGAAGTTCTGCACCGGCGAGTGGAAGTCGTCCTGCGCGAGGTAGTCCACTCCGGCCCGCGCGAGCGCGACGTTCTCGACGTAGAAGGTCGAGGCGAGCACCTCGGTGAAGGTCTGCAGCAGCTGCGAGGGGCGCAGGAGGAGTGGAGCGAGCGCCGCGACGACGACCAGCACCACCGCGGCCGCCGGGAAGAGCCGCGAGGCGAGCCTCCGGAGGAAGGCGATCGGACGCACGCGCCCGAACCGGCGGATCTGGCCGAGGAGGGTGAGGGTAGTGAGGAACCCGGCGATCACGAAGAAGACGTCGACGCCTCCGGAGACGCGGCCCAGCCAGATGTGGAACGTCGCGACCAGGAGGGACGCGACGGCGCGCAGTCCCTCGATCTCGGGCCGGTAGCCGGACGCATCGGCCTTGCGCACCAGCGCGGACCGGCCGGAGGGGGCGGTGCGGGCGGAGTGGCGGGGCAACAGGATCCTTTTGTGACGGTCGGAGGGCGGTGGGGCGGGCGCCGTCGAGCGTCGGTGTCCAGGATCGCGCTCTCCCGCCCCTAGGGGAACCGTGACCGGGGTGCTGTCCACCTGGTTGGGGGCTGCGGAGGCGAGGTGCGCGACAGGTGTCCGCTTACTCGGCTGTTCCGGGCCTTCTAAGTGCATCGAGAACTCGGAGGTCGCCGTTCTCGCGCGCGACCACGGCGACTCCTGCGGAGTCGCCGGCGGGCGGGACCGAGGGTGGATCGAAGGCGGGTGGCGCGGATCGACTGGCGCGGATGGACGGGCTTAGGTGAGGTAAGGCTATGCTTACCCGGGCTCCGCGCCGAGACGCGGGTGCCCCCCGCCGACGGACCGGGCCGACGAGCCCTGCCTGCGAACCGGACCCATGAACCGGGCCCATGAACCGGGCCCATGAACCGGGCCGACGACCGACGCCCACGAACCACGGGAGATCCATGTCCACGCACCGACGGCGCCCCGCCGCCCTCGCCCTCGCCGCCCTGACCCTGCTCGCCCTCACCGGCTGCGGCGCCTCCGAGCAGATCGAGCCCGAGAGCACGGCCGCCGCGGGGGAGGGCACGACTTCGTACCCGCTCATGCTGGACAACTGCGGCGCCGCGACCACCGTCACCGCCCCTCCGCAGCGGGTCGTCTCCCTCGACCAGAACTCGACCGAGATCCTGCTGTCCCTCGGCCTCGAGGACCGGATGGTCGGCACGGCCTCCTGGACCGACCCCGTGCTCGAGACCCTCGCCTCCGCGAACGAGAGCGTGCCGCGCCTGGCCGACAACGCGCCCACCTACGAGGTGCTGCTCGGTGCCGACCCGGACTTCGTCACCGCCTCCTTCGGCCGCCACTACGCCCCCGAGGGCGTCGCCTCGCGCGACCGCCTCGCCGAGACGGGGATCGGCTCCTACCTCGCCCCCTCCGACTGCGACAACGGAGCGAGCGTCAACGGCGGGAGCGGCACGCGCACCGTCCCGCTGACCGTCGACGTCCTCTACCAGGAGATCCACGAGCTGGCCGAGGTCTTCGACGTGCAGCAGCGCGGCGACGCCCTGGTCGCGCAGCTGCAGGAGCGCGCCGCCGCCGCCACCGAGGGGGTCGACCTCGGCGGCCGGAGCGTCGCCTTCTGGTTCGCCGACACCAAGACGCCCTACATGGCCGGCGGCTACAACTTCGCCTCGATGCTCGGCACCACGACCGGCATGACCAACGTCTTCGCCGACCGCACGGAGGACTGGCCCGCCGTGGGCTGGGAGAGCGTCGTCGCGGCCGACCCGGACGTCCTGGTCCTCGGCGACCTGCAGCGCGACCGCTTCCCCGGCGACCGCCTCGACGACAAGACCGCGTTCCTCCGCTCCGACCCGCTGACCAGCAGCCTGCCCGCGGTGCAGGACGGCCGCTTCATCGCGCTCCACGGCGCCGAGATGAACCCGTCGATCCGCTTCGTCGACGGGCTCGAGAAGATCCGCGCCTGGTGGGACGAGAACGGGGCCTCGCTCTGAGCACGCACACGGGCACGGGCACGGGCACGGGCACGGTCCTCGTCCGCCGGGTGCCGCGCGGTCTGGCCGCCGCGGCGCTGGTCGTCGGCGGGCTGCTCGCGCTGGCGCTCTCGGTCGGCGTCGCGGTGACGCTCGGCCCGGCCGACGTCTCGCTCGTGAACGTCCGCGACATCCTCCTCAACCACCTCGGGCTCGCCTCCGTCCCGGTGCGCCCGGCCGAGGACGCGATCGTCTGGCAGGAGCGCCTCCCGCGCGCACTCGTGGCCGCGGCTTGCGGGGCGGGGCTCGGCGTGTGCGGAGTGATCCTGCAGTCGCTGCTGCGGAATCCGCTCGCCGACCCGTTCGTGCTGGGCGTCTCCTCCGGAGCTTCGACGGGCGCGGTGCTCGTCGGCGTGCTCGGGGTCGGCGGAGGAGTGGTCGGGCTCTCCGGAGGCGCCTTCGTCGGCGCGCTGGTCGCCTTCGGCTTCGTGCTGCTGCTCACGCGGTTCTCGGCGGGCGGCACCTCCGGCGTGATCCTGGCGGGGGTGGCGAGCACGCAGCTGTTCTCGGCGCTGACCTCGCTGATCGTGTTCGCGCTCGCCGACTCGGACGAGACGCGCGGCGTGATGTTCTGGCTGCTCGGCTCCCTCGAGGGCATGCGCTGGGACGACGTGGCGCTGAGCGGAGGAGTCGTGCTGCTCGGCTCCGTGGTCTGCCTCGCCGCGGCGCGCACGCTCGACGCGTTCGCCTTCGGGGAGGACGTGGCCGCGTCGCTCGGCGTGCACGTGGGCCGCACCCGCCTCCTCCTGCTGGTGGTGACGGCCCTGCTGACGGCGACCCTGGTGAGCATCGCCGGCGCGATCGGCTTCGTGGGGCTGGTGCTGCCGCACGCCGCGCGACTCGTGTTCGGCCAGCGGCACTCGCGGGTGATCCCCGCGACGATCCTGCTCGGCGCGGTGTTCCTGGTGTGGGTCGACGCCGGATCGCGGGTGGCGTTCGCGCCGACTCCGCTGCCGGTGGGGGTCGGCACGGCACTCGTCGGCGTGCCGGTGTTCATGCTGCTGCTCCTGCGGCGGAGGGGCCGCTCGTGACGCTCGAGGCCGACCGGGTCTCGTGGCGCCGGGGCGGCCGCCTGGTGGTCGACGGGGTCTCGCTCCGCCCCGCTCCCGGCTCGACAGTGGGACTGCTCGGGCCCAACGGCTCGGGCAAGTCGTCGCTGCTGCGGCTGCTGCAGGGCACCGCGGCTCCGGACGCCGGCGTCGTCACCCTCGACGGCGCGCCGCTCCGCTCGCTCCGCCGCCGCGAGGTCGCCCGGGCCGTGGCCACGGTGACGCAGCAGGCCGAGACGGAGGCGGACCTCCCCGTCCGCGACGTCGTCCGGCTGGGGCGGACACCGCACCGCTCCCTTCTGGGCGGAGACACGGCCGAGGACCTGCGCGCGATCGAGCGCGCCCTCGAGCAGGTGGGTCTCGAGGCGAAGGCCGACCACCTCTGGCACACCCTCTCGGGCGGCGAGCGGCAGCGCGCGCACATCGCCCGGGCGCTGGCGCAGGAGCCGCGCGAGCTGCTGCTGGACGAGCCGACCAACCACCTCGACATCCGCCATCAGCTGGAGCTGCTGGCCCTGGTGCGGGCGCTGCCGGTGACCACGGTCGTCGCGCTGCACGACCTCAACCTCGCGGCCCTGTTCTGCGACGCGCTGCTGGTGCTGCGCGAGGGGCGCGTGGTCGCGGGCGGCACCCCGGAGGAGGTGCTCACTCCGGCGCTGATCGCGGACGTCTACGGGGTGCGCGCCCGCGTGATCGTCGACGCCGGACGGCCGCACGTGCTGTTCGACTCCTGATTCCGCTGCCGCATCCTGACCCCACTGCCAGACAAACGTCGATCAGTCAACGGCCTCGTCCACTTCCAGCAGCGCGTTCTACCGTCGATGAACCGGCTTCGAGACCTCACAGGAGAGGTCCCCCTCGCGCTGGGCGAGGTGCTCTCCTGACGGAGGGCGATGGACGTGCCGGTGACGACGAGGGGAGTCGAGAGATGTCCAGAGACGACGTGGCACCGGGGCGGTTCGCGCGGTTCGTGAAGTGGGTCAACAAGGCCGACGGCTGGGAGCCGCAGTACCTGCGCGGGCGGGTCGTGGCCAAGAAGGACGGCGAGTGGATCGTCGCGGTCGACGGCGAGGAGCGCCGGATCGTGAAGAAGGAGTGGAGCGTCTACCGCTGACCCTCGGGGAGGACTCGTGATGCTGCCCGACCGGCGCACTCCCGAGATCAGAGAGGCGCGTCCCGGAGTCTTCGTGCTCGAGCTGCGCCGCACCCGCCGCCGGCCCGCCGAGGAGCTGGGCGTCCTGATCCGCGCGGGCACGACCTGGACGGTGCTGGGGCCCGAGGGCGTGCTCTCCGACGTGCCGAGCTTCCACGACGCCGTGGCAGCCCTGCGCGAGTAGCGAGGCACCACCGAGGTACCCGCGGCCCCGCTGAGTCGCCCGAGACGGTCGCCCGCTCCGGCGTGTCGACGACCGTCTCGGGCGCCTCGGCGCTGACGCGGAAGGGGACGGCGCGGCGGTGGTGCCGCCGAGGCGTGGGCCCGCCGCGCCTACAGCTGGCGGCCCGGCCGCTGCAGGCCCACGACGGTGACGGTGAGGGTCGCGGAGGTGCTCTGCGCGGCGGACGGCGCGGACTCCGAGAGGCGCACGGTCAGGCGGAGGTGGTCGGTCGCTCCGACGGAGAGGGCGGGGGAGCCGGGCAGGTCGAGGCGGGAGGCGGCGGGGCGGTCGGCCGACACGGTGGTGACGGTGCCGGGGCAGGTGGCGGCGTCGGCCGACCAGGACAGCGAGCAGCGCTCGATCGCGAGCTGCAGGCCGTCCGAGAGGTCGGTGCCGGTGGCCGTCTGCAGTTGGAGGGCCGACATCGGCAGGGTCCCGGCGTTCGTCAGGTCGAGGAGGCGCCGGGCCGTGCCACCGGGGACGAGGCCCGCGACGGGGACCGGCACGGTCGTCGCTCCGGTGCCGGTGAACGTCGCGATGACGGTGCCGGAGGCGACCCGCGCGCTCACGGAGCCCCGGTCCAGGAGCACGGCGGTGGCGGTGGCGGCGGCGCCGAGGACGAGCGCGCCGGCGACGAGTCCCGCCAGGCCGGCGCGGGAGACCACGCGGCGGCGGACCTCGGGGGAGTGGCGCGGGGCTCCGCGGTCGCGGGAGGACGGCCGGGCGCTGTGCCGCCCGTGCTCAGCGGGCGGACGCAGGGGCTCTGGGGGCGGCGTGCCGTCCGACGAGCGGTGCGCGCCGCTCATGGGGCGACCTCCGCGGGGCGGCGCCAGATGGCGATCAGGAGCGCGCCCACGATGACCGCGCCGCCCGCGGCGAAGAGCGCGAACCGCGCCTCCGGGTGGGCGAGGCCGATGCTCGGCCAGCCCAGCAGCGGCACCACCGAGCTCTCGCGCCAGATCCGCTCGTCCGCGATCGTCACGATCCACGGGTCGGCCGACTCGTTGTTGTCGCCCTTGGTGGTGAGCGCCAGCTGGCCGGGCTCGCGGCCGCGGAGGGCCGCAGCCTCCTCCTCGGAGTAGACGAGGGTGACGCGGTGGATGACGCGGCGGCCCGGATCGTCCGGGTCGGTGAAGACGATCACGTCGCCGGCGCGGATCGCGGCCTGGTCGACGGGCAGGGTGACGGCGAGGGAGCCGACGGGCATCCCGGGCGCCATCGAGTTCGACAGCACCGGCACGAGCCGCACGAGACCGAGCGCGGAGAGGACGAAGACGGCGATGCCGGCGACGGCCACGATCGTGACCAGTCCGCCGAGGAGAGCGCGGAGGGCCTTCACGCCTGCTCCCTCCGGTGACGACGGCGCGCCGCCGCGGCGAGCAGGACGCCCGAGCCGAGGGCGAGCATCCCGCCCAGGAGCGCGGCGCCCAGGTCGCGGCCGGTGACGGCCAGCCCGCCGCCCGCCGCTCCGGGGAAGGAGCCGGGGCCGGGCGTCGCGGAGGGATCCTCCTCCGTCGTGCCCACGAGCACCCGCAGCGACGCCGCCGCGAGCTCGGTCCCGTTGCCGGCCGACTCCGGGAACAGGACGCGGACGCGCACGCCCACGGTGGCCCCGCGCTCGAGCGGACGGACACCGTCGAGCCGGCCGAGCGTCGCCGCGGGTCCGGATCCGAGCGGCATCGCGTCCTCCGGGCAGAGGTAGCGCTCGACCGTGCGCTCCCCGTCGACGACCTCGGCGACCGTGAACGCCGAGTCGCAGAGCTCGACGGACAGCTGGAGGCCGTCGCGCGGGTCCTGCGCCAGCGTCCCTCCGTCGACCGCGAAGGCCACGGAGACCCCCTGCGGCGACAGGCCGGTGCTGGTCACCTCGACCGCCCACTCGGCGCGGTCGCCCGGAGCGAGGTCGGTGAGGGATCCGGGCGCCGAGAGCTCGCGCACGTCGAGCACGCCGACGGGCTCGGCGCTCGCCGCGGGCGCGAGGAGCACCGCCGCGAGGACGGCGACGAGCGCACGGGCGTGGGGCATGGGGACGACTCCGGGAGGAAAGGGGGATGCCTCCGCCCCGCGCCGGTGGCGGCCGGGCAGGACGGAGGCGGTGGGGGACGGTCTACTTCTGGATGCCGGCGCGCTGGATCGCGGCGGCCGTGAAGGTGACCGTGGCGGAGGCGTTCTCGTACGCGTTGTCGGCCGCGGTCGGCAGGACGAGCTCGATCAGCGTGTTCAGCGTCACGTCACCGGCGTCCGAGGGGAAGGTCCCGGTCGTGGTGGGGGTGATGCCGAAGTTCGCCGGGGTGAAGTTCGCCGCGTTGGCGACTCCGCCGATGGTCGAGAGCTTGCCGGTGCCGGTGACGGTCTGCGTGCCCGCGCAGGTGTAGGGGCCGGCCTCCGCGGGAGCGGCGGCGGGGACCCAGGCGGTGGAGCAGGTCAGCAGGCGGTAGTCGAGGCCGTTCGTGCCGGTGACGAGGGACGCGCCCTGGCGGCCCGGGTCGGTGGCGTCCGTGCCGACGACGTCGTTGGTGACGTCCTGGTAGAAGCGCACCGACGAGACGAGGTCCCCGTCGTTGGTCGCGTTCGGCAGCACGAGGCTGATCGGGCGCTGGACGGTGTCGCCGGGCGCGATGTTCGCGACCGTGAACGCTCCGGTCACCGAGATGTCGGTCTGGCCGGCGTCGACGTTGCCGACGGCGGTCCCGGAGTCGGTGAACACGGCGAAGGCGCCGGCGCCGGCGAGGGCTCCCGCGGCGAGGAGGACGCCGCCGGTGAGGGCGATCTTCTTCCAGGGGCTGCGACGACGGGTGGGTGCTGTGGTGGTCATGGCGACCGTTCCTTTCTGGTGGGTGGTGCCCGGTGCGGGCGTGGTCTCCCTCACGAGGACACGTGCAGGACGAGAGGGGTGTCGGCGGGGAGGCATCAGCAGCCTCCGGCGGTGGTGACGGCCGGCTGGGCGACGGCGGTCGAGGCGGCGGACGCGACTCCGAGCCAGCGCTGCAGGTCCGGGCGGACCCGCCACTGGTAGCTGCGGCCCTCACCGACCCGGTCGTCGGTGAAGCTCGTCGCGGAGGCGGCGGGTGCCGCGATCACGGTCCAGGGGCCGGGCGTCGTCCCCGCGAGGCGGCGCTCGAGGGTCCAGCCGGTCGCTCCGGCGGCGGCCGACCAGCTCACGAGGGTGCTCGGCCGACCGGCCGTGCAGCTCGCGACGGGCGTGGCGACCACGGAGGAGCTGGTCCAGGCGCCGAGCCCGACCGCTCCGCTCGTGCTGCCGGTGCCGGAGAAGCCGCGCCGGACGAGGGGAGCGGGATCGACCCACACCGTGATCGTGCCGCCCGCCGTGAGCGCGCCGTCCGTGACCGTGTACGCGATCGTCGCGCTCCCGGTCCAGCCGTCGGTCGCGGGCGTGTAGGTGCACGTGGATCCGGAGCAGGAGAAGGTGCCGCGCAGCCCGGCCGGGACGCTCGTGCCGGCCAGGGCGAGGGTCGTGCCCGGGTCCTCGTCGGTGTCGTTCGCGAGCGGAGCGACGGTGACGGCGGGGCCGCCGGTGGTCGCGACCACGCGGTCGGGTCGGGCGACCGGCGCGCGGTTCAGCGCGGTGACGGTGACCGTGACCCGCACGTTCCAGGTGCCGTACTGGCCCGAGAGGGAGTAGTCGAAGACGTCGGTGCCGACGAAGGCGGCGATCGGGCGGTAGGTGCACTGGCCGCGGGTCGCTCCGCTCGCGACGCAGGAGACGGACCCCTGCACGGGAGTGGCGGGGGCGGGGGTCGCCGCGCCTCCGATCGCCTTCGGGGTCGCCGAGAGCTGCGCGCGCGAGAAGGTCGCTCCGGTCGCGGCGGGCCCGTCGTTCGCGAGCACGTCGATCACGACCGATCCGCCCTGCACGACCGTCGCGGCGTCGGCCGCCGGATCGGGGATCACCGAGATGCTCACCGAGGCCGTGCGGGTGAAGGCCCCGCCGGTCGGGCCGGTCGCCGTCGCCGTGGCGGTGTTGGCGATCGTGCCGGCGGTGACGTCGGCGGCGGTGGTCGTGTAGGCGGCGGTCGCGGTGACGACCTGGCCGGGCAGCAGTCGTCCGGAAGTGCCCGGCCAGGAGTAGGTGAGAGCGGAGAGCCCGCTCTTGGGGTCGCTGATCGCGACCGCGGTGAGGGTGGTGGTGCCGGTGTTGGTCGCGCGGAAGGTGTAGGTCACCACGGTGCCGGCGGCGCTGATGAAGGCGGGGTTCGCGGTCTTGGTGAGCGCGAGGTCGTTCGTGCGGGTGATCGTCACCGTCCGCGAGGCGGTGGCCGTGACGGCGGCGCCCGTCGGAGGGGTGCCGGTCGCGGTGGCGGTGTTGAGGACCTGGCCCGCGTCGACGTCGGCCTGCGTGAGCGTGTACGAGGCGGTCGCCGTGACCGACTGGCCGATCTCGAGGCGCCCGGCGGTCCCCGGCCACGAGTAGGCGAGCGCGGAGAGACCGCTCTTGGGGTCGGTGACCGCGACGGCGCTCAGCCCGGTGTTGCCGGTGTTGGTGGCGGTGAAGCTGTAGGAGACGGTCGAGCCCACGGCGGCGCCGGTCGGGATCGTGCCGTTCTTCGTCAGCGAGATCGAGGGCGCGTAGCGGATCGGCGTGGTGGCCGTGGAGGTCGCGGTGACCGTCACGGGCGAGGCGGCCAGCGTGCGCCCGCTGACCGTGGCGGTGTTGGTGACGACCGTGCCCTTGTCGATGTCGGTCTGCAGCACCGTGTACGGCGCCGAGGTGAAGGTCGCGCTCGCTCCGGGTGCGAGCTGAGTCGAGGCGGGCGTGATGCCGGAGACCTTCGGGTCCGTGACCGCGACGTTCTGCAGAGTGACGGTGCCGGAGTTGAGGGCGAGGAAGGAGTAGCGGATCTGCTCGCCCGCGTCGGCCTGGGCGTTGCCGTTCGTGTCGGTGAGCAGGGCGGTCTTGGTGAGGGTCAGAGCGGGAGCCGGGGTGGCGATGGGGGCGGTGACGGTGGCGGTCCTGCTCGTGACGGGGGTCGTCGTCACGACGTTCGAGATCGTCTCCGTCTTCGTCGCTGCAGCGGTCGCCGTGTTGACGAACGAGCCGGCCACCGCTTCGGCGGCCGTGACCGTATGGGATCCCGTGCAGATGGTGGAGGCGAGCGGGAGCAGGGTCGTCGTCGGACAGGAGATGCTCGCGGCCTTCGGGTCCGTGACGACGATCCCGGTGAGCGTGCCCCGGATAGATCCGTTCGTGACGACGAACTGGTAGGGGATGACGGATCCCTCGGCGTAGGCGACGGGCTGCGTGGTGGTGCGGTCGATCTGCTTGACCAGAGTGATGTCGTCGAGAGTGTTGATGGACGAGACGGAGACGTTGCGGACGAGGTGGGTGTCGTTCGATCCACCGGTGGACGCCGTGAAGCCGAGCTTGTAGGTCGAGGGCGCTGCGGTCGGCATCGTGAACTGCATCAGCTGATCGAGCTGCCCGGCGGGCAGACCCGCTGTCCCTCCCCAGTAGACCGTGACGACGGGAGTGGCGGCAGCCGAGACCATGATCCGTATCGTGCGCCCGTAGGACGCGGGCGGAGCGCCCGTCGATGTCGTGGCCGTCGTGCGGACCGACGTCAGCAGGGGAGGCGAGGCCGACTGGAGGAAGCAGTATCCGCTCTTGGCCTGCCCGGGTCCGCGCGCCACGATCTTGTTCGCCGTGAGGAGCGCCGACCCGGAGTTCGAGGGGCAGTCGGAGCCGAGGCCGAGGGTAGGCGCGGCGGGGGGCCTGGCCGAGAAGTTCCCGAAGGCGTCGATTCCGATCCCGAGGTAGCCGCCGTTCACCCCGTCGACGGTCGCCGACTGGCCGTAGCCGAGCGATCCGCCCGGAGCTCCCGCCGCGGTGAGGGACCTCGAGCCGTCGGTGAGGAAGAAGCCGATGCCGTCGGCCCCGGTCAGCGAGCTTCCGTACTGGTACTGGTCGAACTGGACGTCGATGCCGCCCGCGGCAGGAATGGGCCGGTTGAAGACCGCGCCGCCCTTGGCGTCGTTGCGGGCATCGGTGAGCTGGAGGAAGCCCGGACTCGTCGCGGCGACGGGGGCTTGAGTCCGGTTGGCGCAGACGCCGAGGTTCGAGGACCCGGCCGGGGGTGCGGTCGTCGCCCGGGTGATGCAGCCCCCGTCGAGCGCCTGCCAGGCCGAGTCCGCGACGCTGGTGCCGCCGAAGCCCTCCTGGAGCAGGACCGTGGCCGCCGCAGCTCTCGTCGCCGGCAGAACCACGAGGACGGCGGCGAGCAGGAGCAGGACGAGGCCGAGGGCGATCGAGCGGTCGTGGCTCGGCCGGGCATGCGCGTTCGACACGGATCGACCTCCCCCCGGGGCGCCTCGCCGGGCCTTCCGGATGGAGCGGGATCACGATAGGTCGCGGCTCGGAGGCGCCCTGTCCCCCTGAGACGGGACGTGGGCGGCGGACGACGGGCCCCCGATCCGGTGGGCACGCAGAAGGGGGAGAGCGAGCGCTGAACCAGCGCTCAGGTGGTGTCCAGAAAACGCGACCTATCCGGGGGTCCCCCGCGAGAGTGTTGACGTGCGCACGGCCCTCGCGCCGGGCTCAGGGCGGCCTGGATCCGTGCCGGCCCCGCGGGACCCCGGAGTTCCGCCACCGACACGATGCGGTTCCGCTCCCCTGGCGGGCATCTCCGGAGCAGTGGCGCGAGATAGCGCTCTCACCAGGACCTTCTCCGGATCGCTCCGCTGCTCGACGCCAGGTGGGAGCGCCGCCGCGGGTGTCCCTGAAGTGGGTCTGGTGGTCGCGCGGCGGACGCGGGAGGATGCATTCGCGCCTGCCCGCCCGCACGGTCCCCCGAAGGACCGCACCGCGCCCCCTCCACGGTGGTCCGATCCGGACCGCAGCACCCCCCCTCACACCTTCCGGTCAGGCTCCGCCGACCGAGCAGCCCTCTCCACGTCGGGATCCCATGTCCTCTCCTGCGCGCCACAGCCGCCGTCTCGTCCTCACCGGAGCCGCCCTCGGCGTCGGATCCGCCTTCGCCTACGCGATGACCGCGTCCGCGGCGCCCGACTACAGCGTGATCCCGCCGCTGCCCAACGAGCTCGGGCGCAGCGACACGGCGATCTCGCGCGTGGGGAAGAAGCCGTACCAGATCATCGACGTGATGATCGGCACCGACCGCGCGCGGCTCTTCGTTCCGCACACCGCGGTCCCCTCGCAGCGGATCGGCCGGGTCGTCTACTGGTACTACCACGCCAACGGGAGCACCTACGCGGCCCTGTCCGGCGCCTACCAGTACAGCGCCGACCAGGCCGTCGACAAGGGCGTCATCTCGATCTGCCCGAACTACGGCGGCAGCATCTACACGAACAAGCGGGCCGTCGCCATGCAGGTGGACGCGGTCGCCTGGTTCCAGAAGACGTGGCGGATCGGGGCGAGCTTCCTCCGCTCGAACTCCGGCGGTGGCGCACTGCTCTGCTGGGCGTACGGCAACAAGCTGGTCCCCGAGATCCGCGGCGCGTACCACGCGGCCGGCGTCTACGACATGGCCGACATGGCCCGCCGCGATCCGGGGCGCGTCCTGCCGGACTACGACAACGACCCCTCGACGATCCCGGCGACCGACCCCGCGCTGCTGCCGCAGGCCTCGTGGGCGGGGGCGCGGATCCGCACGACCGGCTCGACCGAGGACGTCCTCGTCCCCATCGCCGTGCACGGAGGGGCGTGGGTCGCGCTCGCGAAGCCCGTCGCGAAGGAGGCGGTGGTCCTCTACACGCCGACCGAGGGCGCTCCGAACGGCCACAACGTGCCGAGCCTGACGAACAAGGACATGCTCGACACGTTCGACCGCTGGCTCGCGGAGCAGCCGGTCGTTCCGCTGCCCGACGAGCCCGCCTCGTCGATCCCGGGCGAGGGCACGTACCAGAACTCCTCGCCGCTCATCACGACGGCGGGCACCTGGAGCACGATCTCCTCCTCCGCCGACAGCGGTGGGAGCATCAGCTACTCCAGCTCGGCCGGAGCGTCCGCGAGCTTCCGCTTCTCGGGCACGGGCGTCAGCTGGGTGAGCCGGATGACGGCGACCTCCGGCATCAACGAGGTGCTGCTCGACGGCGTCCTTGTCGCCACCGTCGACCGCTACAGCCCCACGACCCGCTCGGGTCAGACGGTCTGGACGAGCGGGCCGATCGCCGCCGGCACCCACACGGTCACGATCCGCCGCGGGACGACGCGCAACCCGGCGTCCACCGGATCCACGCTGATCCTCGACGCCTTCGTCGTGACCGCGGGGACCGTCTCCACGTCGACGCCCACCCCCACCGCGACGGCGTCTCCGACCAGCACGCCGACGCCCACCGACACGCCCACTCCGACCGAGACCCCGACGGCCACGTCCACGCCCACCCCGACCTCGACGCTGCCGGCGGCGGGGACGTACCAGAACGGAGCCGCCGTCATCGCGACGGTCGGCACCTGGGCGACGCTCTCGAGCACCGCCGACAGCGGCGGCAGCATCTCGTACTCCAGCACCTCCACGGCCTCGGCGACCCTCCGCTTCCGGGGCACGAAGGTCAGCTGGGTGAGCCGGATCACCCCGACCTCGGGCATCAACGAGGTCCTGATCGACGGCGTGCTCGTCGCCTCCGTCGACCGCTACAGCGCCACGAACCGCTCGGCCCGCACCGTGTTCACCAGCAGCACCCTCAGCGCCGGCGAGCACACCATCACCATCCGCCGCGGCAGCAAGCGCAACGCCGCCTCCACGGGCAACTCGCTGATCCTGGACGCCTTCGTCGTCGTGTGAGCCGCTCGGGCACCCGAGCCGCCCGCGTGATTCCGGACAGAGGACGCGGGCGGGCTCGGGTGGTCGGGTGGTCGGGTGTCCGGGGGTCCTTGGAGGGGCACTTGTCTTTGAGGCGCTCGCTCGGCGCCCACTGCGCTGAGTCGCCCGGGAATGCAGTTGTTTCAGCGTTCTCGGGACCAACTCGGGCACCTCAGCGGGCTTCGCGCGAGGAGGCCCGTGCGAGCATGCGGGGATGAGAACGCTGATCCTCGGAGGCACGGGCTGGCTCGGCGGGCATGTCGCGGCGGAGGCGCTGCGGCGCGGCCACGACGTGACCTGCCTCGTGCGCGGGACGGCCGTGCCCGCGGGGGCGTCCCTCGTCCGGGCCGACCGCGACCGCGACGACGCCCTCGACGCCGTGGCTGCGGCGTCGTGGGACGCGGTGATCGACGTCTCCTCGACCCCGCAGCACGTCCGCCGATCCGTCCGCGACCTGCGCTGCAGCGCCTACGTCCTCGTCTCGACCACGAGCGTCTACGCCGAGAACGCGGTCGTCGGTGCGGACGAGGACGCCGAGCTGCTCGCTCCCTCCGACGACCCCGCCTCGTACGGCGCCGCGAAGGCCGCCTGCGAGCGGGCCGTGCTGGCCGGATCCGCGCCGCCCCTGATCGCGCGCGCCGGCCTGATCGGCGGCCCCGGCGACCCCACGAGCCGCTCCTCCTACTGGCCCTGGCGCTTCAGCGCGCGGTCCGGCCCCGTGCTGGTGCCGGATGCGCCCGAGCTGCCGACGTCCGTGGTCGACGTGCGGGACCTCGCCGCCTGGCTGGTGGCGTCCGCCGAGGCGCGGGTGGAGGGCGTGATGAACGTCTGCGGGACCCCCGTGCCGTTCGGCGAGCACCTCGCCGCGGCGCGGAGCGGATCGTCCGCCGAGCCGGTCGCCGTGCCGGAGGAGTGGCTGCTCGAGCGCGGCGTCGGCCAGTGGGCGGGCCCCGGCTCGCTCCCGCTGTGGATCGCGGACCCCGACTGGCGCGGCATGAACGCCCGCTCGACGGCACGGGCGGAGGCCGCGGGCTTCGAGCGCCGCGAACTCGCCGAGACGCTGCGGGACGCGGCGGCCGCGCACATGCCGGGACGCGGCGCCGGACTGGGGGAGGAGCGGCTCGTGGGGTCGCCGGGGCCGCCGATCAGGCCGGCGCGCGCGATCAGGGGCGGCGCGGATCCGGCCAGCACGGCCCGCTCGCAGGCGGC
>NZ_PSVG01000021.1:0-58935 GCF_002930885.1 Rathayibacter sp. AY1F2
GGTGAGGGGCCGGCCCCTCACGGGTCGGCACCGCCGGCCCTCCCCCACCTCCCGACCGCGACATGCTGACTTGTAAACATGCCTACAAGTCAGCACGCGCGGCCGGTGTGGGTCACAGGCACCAGTCCTCGGACCAACCGGAGGGCGGGACTACAGCGTGCGCCTCGCCGGTCCAGTGGAGGTAGTAGAGCGTGCTGCCGTAGTCGTGATCCCCCGCGGTGACGTCCATCTGGCGGTTCTCCACGTCCGGCTCCGCGCTGTTCCACCGGGTCGAGACGTCCACCGCGCGGAGTTCCCCGGAGTCGGTCACGAGCGTCTGGCAGACGGGGCACCGGAGCGCTTCGTACGTCTCGCCGTCGTCGGTCACCGTCTCGATCAGCAGCTCGGGGGCCGCTGCCCACACCTGCTGGTGCAGCTCCTCGATCGTGGCGAGCAGCGCCTCCGCGCGGCTCCCCGGCGTCTCCTGCGTGGTGGTGGCGTCGAGTTCGGTATCGACAGTCATCGGCGTGGACTGCATGATGTGGCGCTCCCTTGTCTGATCGTTTTTTTGTGCCTCTCCGGCGGGAAGAACCGTTTGAGTGGAGGCGTCGCAGTGACGCCTATTCCGGGCGAGATAAGGGAGCCTGCGACCGCGCCCGGAATAGGTTGCACGGAGACGACGGAGCGAAATAGGTTTGTACCGCGGAGAGGAACAAAAAACCTCGAAGCAGTGCCGCGCAGCGGCTCCCGGTCGCCGCAGGCGATGTGCGCGAAGCGCACCCCGCGCCTCGAGCGGAACACCGGGGAGGGTGAGGGGCCGGCCCCTCACGGGACGGCACCGCCGGCCCTCCCCCGCCGAGAGCTGAGAGCCGCTGTCGGCGCCGGATGGGACGATGGAGGCATGTGGGAGCTGGCACACCGGACGCGCGCGGAATCGGCATCAACGGTGGTGCGCAGTAGCGCGGCGACGAGCGCCGCGGCGATCGTGGAAGTGCGCGCAGCGATCCCGGAGGATCACGTCATCCTCTACGTGCTCCGCGTCAAGAACTGAGCGGGCGCTCTACTCCGCGGCGCTGCGGCGGGGTGCGCGTTGGGCGGTTGTGGTGACGACGGCGGTCGCGCGGGTGAGGTTGGGGCCGATGGCGTCGGCTTCGAGGACGCGGCCGGTGCGGCGGTTCTCTCCTTCGCCCCAGGCGACGGTGCGCTCGTAGCCGACGACGATCACGGCGTCTCCCTTGTGGAGGGAGGCGAGGACGTGCTCGCCGAGTTCGAACTTCGCTTCCACGTAGTGCGTGGTCGGGGCGTCGTGCGGGGTCCACTCCCCCGCGCGGTATTCGCCGGTGTTCTCGATGACGCGCAGCTTCACGATCTGGACGCGGCCCGCCTGCACGGCCTCGGGGTCGGCGGCGAGGTTGCCGGTGATCGTCCTGGTGCTCATCTGTCGTCTCCTGCTCGTTCGGTTCGTGGGTCGTCCCGTCGACGTCGACGGGGATGCGCTTGGGGTGTTCTGCTCTGGTGCTTCGGTCTCGATACCCCAGGACGTGAGAGCGTCGCGTCGGGTGACCTCGACGGACGGCTCGGACAGCGCCCTGCGCTGTTCGAGCTCGGCGCGCGTCACGGCGTAGGCCGGGAGACGCCGCTCGTCGCCGTAGGCGAGGCGGTAGTACCGATCGGCCTCGTTCTCCGCCCAGTCGACCTCGCCCTGCCGGTCCGCGCGCCCGGCGAGATACCCTGCCCGGTACTCGTCGCTCTCGACGTTCGGGCCGGTCACGCTGCGTGCTTCTCGATGAGGTCCGGGCGGAAGCCCGACCAGTGGTCCTCGTCGCTCGCGACGACCACCGGGGCGGCGGAGTAGCCCAGCTCCTCCGTGACGTAGGCGAGCGCTGCGGGGTTCGTCGTGACGTCGACAGTCGTGTACTCGATGCCCTTCGCGTCGAGGGCTCGGTAGGTCGCGGTGCACTGCACGCACGAGGGCTTCGAGTAGACGGTCAGAGCCATGAGGAATCTTCCAGATAGAACTCCATGTGCGCTTCGAACTCCTCGCGCTTCTCCTCGGCGCAGTGCGCGTGGATCCACCACCCGGCCGCGTCGCGGTCACCGGCCTTGTCGAGCATCTGCGCGATCACGTTGACCTTCTCGCAGGAGAGAGTGGGCGAGACGGTCATCGCCACGCGGAAATTCGCGAGGGCCGCGGTGTAGGTAGCGCCCGCGGTGAGGAACGCGGTCACCGCCTCGTCGTAGGCGGCCGCAGCCGCGAGATAGATTGTCACGGCGTCGGCCTTCGGCTGCTCGGTCATCGCTTCGCTCCTTCCGGGGTGTGCGCGTCGCCCTCGTCGTCGTCGGTCGCGTGCTCCGCGATCCACAGGTCGGCGGCCTCGTCTCGTCCGAATGCTCGCAGGAGTCCGGCCAACGCGTCGACCTCGCAGCAGCTCATCCGGACGGCCAGATCGTCGGCGGTGTCCCCGTGGGAGAACACGGACACGAACTCGGCCACCGCCTCCGGGAGGGTCGGTGTCTGCGGTTCGGTGGTGGCGGTGTCGGTCATGGTGAAGTCCTCTCGTCGTCGGGTCCCGGGCGGTGGTCCTGCCCTGCCCCTCCCCCTCGTTTTTTTGCCGTGATTCTCAATCAGATTTGTCAAGCCAGCGGGGGTGGTCTGGCCGGATCGTTCTTCCTTCTCTCCCAGCGTTTTTTTGCCTGGAAGGCACGTAGTGCCGAGCAGGGTCGGAGGTGGGAGCGCAACCCGGAGGGCGGCGGAGGAGAGGTTGTCGGCGCGATGGGAGGGAGCGCAGCGACCGCGTGCCGAGAACCTCGGAGGAGCCGGCCGCGCAGCGGCTTGCGTGGACGCCGGAGGCCCGTACGCTGCCGAAGGCTTCCAGGCAAAAATTCGCGCAGCGCACGACACCGCGCCGGCCTGAGGTCGGCGTCCGCTTGTTCGCGATCTGATGCGCGGAATTGCGGCCGCTCGAAACGGTCCCGACGCTGGACGTCCTAGCGACCGCTCTGCAAGGCAGAGTACAGTTGCTCTACACCACAGAGTGATCGGAGCATCATGTCGCTGACTCGCACGCCCTTAGAAGAACGGGTCCGAGACGCGCGGCACGTGTCATCACTTCCGCTGATCGTCTCCGGCGTCGGAGTGGTAACAGCCGGACTGCTGCCCCTGGCCGGTTCGACGCTGTTCACCGTCGGCTTCCTGATTCCTGCCTTCACGAGCATCGCTCTCTGGATCGTGCTGAGGGCTACTGCTGCTCACGCAGGTGTGGGAATGGGGCGCGAGCGCATGGGGCCGATCGCGGCCGTCATCGCCGCAATCTCGATCTTGACGTTTCTGCCCACGATGTTCGCCGGTCCGGCCTTTCTTGTTGAGTTCGTCGGTCCGGCGTTTCTTGTCGGGGTGCTCCTGTTCGCGATCGGTTGGCGACTCGAAAATCGCAGCCAGTGGCTTGCTGGCCTCGGGGTGGCAGTAGTTTCCCCCTTCCTCTTCAACAGCTTCTTGCAGGACGCTGCCCCCGAGAGCGGGTTGATCCTGGGTGCTTCCTACGGTTCCACGCCTTTGTCAATCGATGGCGTCGTTCTCACGATCGCCGGCATCACCCTCGTCGTTCTGGGTATTACTGCTTTCCGGCAGGAGACGGGACGTGCCCGTGGCACCAGGCGCTGAGGAGTCGACCGACGACGAGTTCGCGTCCTTGGACGATGCCGTCCACCAACGAACGCGTCTTGCGATTTTGACCATCCTTCACGAGGCCGGCGAAGCCGACTTCCGGTTCCTGCGCACCACCCTCGACCTCACCGACGGCAACCTTGGACGACACCTCGAAGTCCTACTCAGGGCCGGTCACATCACCACACGACGGGGCTACGACGGCCGCCGAGCCAAGAACTGGGTCGCTCTCACTCCTCAGGGCACCGCCGCCCTCAGCATCGAAGTCGAAGCACTGCGCGCGATTGTCGCGCGCGTCGATCGCGCGCAGAATCCCTGACCAGGATTACCCCGCAGCGAGGTGGTTCACCACGAGTGACGGTTGCCGATGCCCTCCCACGGATTCCCGCCAGCACCGAGACCACGAGCCGCCGACCCATCTGCGATCGTCCCTGACGCGAACGCGGCGGGCTCTGCGCCTGTGGGGTGATAGCTGGTCTGGTCGCGGAAAATTGCCCAGATGACGTTGATGCGGCGTCGGGCGAGTGCGATCAGTGCCTGCTTGTGCGACTTGCCCTCGCCACGTTTTCGCTCGTAAAACGAGCGAGAGACCGGGCAGTTCCTCGACGCGATGAACGCCGCTTGGAAGCAGGCGTTCAACAGCCGCCGGTCGTAGCGCCGTGGCCGGTGGTGGTTGCCGGAGATCTTCCCGGAGTCGCGCGGCACGGGAGCGAGGCCCGCGAAGCTGGCCAGCCGGTCGGGCGTCTCGAATGCGGCGAGGTCAGTACCGGTTGCGGCGAGGAAGTCCGCGGCGAGCCTGCGCCCGAATCCGGGGAGCGACACGAGCAGATCCGCAGAACTGCTGTCCTGTAGAACGGCGTCGATCTCGGCCTCGAGCTCGGCGAGTTCGTCGCGGATGCGGAGCAGATCGCGGGCGGACCGGCTCACCAGCCGGGCCGCGGCATCCTCCCCCGCGACGACCGAGGTCTGCTCGCGCGCGGCTTCCACCGCCGTCTTAGCGACGGCCGCGGACTTCCAACAGCCCTGCCCCTTCAACCACGACGCCAGACGGCTCTCCCCCGTCCGCCTGATCGCGGACGGCGTCGCGTACCGGGTGAGCAGCACCAGAGGTCCCCTGGTCGTCGCGTAGTTGAACGCTCCCTCGAGTGACGGGAAGTAGTGGACCAGGATGGCGCGTAGCCGATTTACGGCGCGGGTGCGGTCGTGCACCAGGTCCTCGCGCCGGGCTGAGAGCAGGCGCAGCTCCGCGGTGACGTCGTCGGCCTGCCGCATCAGCGTCACGTCTCGTCGGGTCCGGGCCTGGTCGGCGATGATGACCGCGTCCTTCGCGTCCGTCTTTGCCTCGCCTCGGTAGGCGCCCGAGGCGTGATGAACGACCCGGCCCGAGATGTAGAACAGCGGCTGCGCGTGGGAGCTGAGCAGCGTCTGCAGCAGCCCCGTTCCGCCGTGGTTGAGGTCCGTCGCCCACGCGACGTCGGTGCCACCCGGCAAGGAGGCGACGTCGCCCATCAGGGTCAGGATCGCTGACTCTCGGTTCTTGAAGCGCTGCGAGAGCAGCTTGGTTCCGTTGCCGTCGATGACGACGCAGTGGTGTTCGGTCTTGCCGGCGTCGATACCGGCCCAGAGTTGGGGCACGCAGGGTCCTTCCGTTGAGGGGTGCGGTGCGCCGTGAACGACCGTGCCGGCATGTCCTTACGGGGCGATCTGGTCGCGTTTCTCAATGAGCGGTCCTGCCGTTGCGGGGTCCCGGGCGGCCAATCACGGCATGCCATCAGGCGGCTGAAGGCGGTCAGCCATACCCAGGACCCCTGGCGCGTTCCGGAGCCTACAACTGCCCCGCATCCACGGAAATAACGGTAAGGAAGGCGGTTCTCCGCCTTAGCAACCGGAGGGCGCAGTGCAACCCGGAGGGCGGCGGTGGAGAGAGTTTCGGCGCGATGTGAGGGAGCGCAGCGACCGCGTGCCGAAAGTCTCGGAGGAGCCGGTGGCGCAGCCACTTGAACGGAGCCCGTAGGTAGCTACGACCGCAGCGAAGCGGAGGGAGCCGCCGAAGGCTTCACGGCAAAGAAACGTGAGCCCAACGGGCGAACATCAGCGGCCGGCACAGCCGGCCGAACCTCTGGGCGGCGCTCCGTCGCTGCTGCGCGAGTGCAGCTCGCGCCCCGGAACGGGATACCGGGGAGCGTGAGGGGTTATCCCTCACGGGGCGGCAACGCCGACCCTCCCCCACCGTCGACCGCGACATGCTGACTTGTAAACATGCCTACAAGTCAGCACGTGCTGTGGGGACTCGAACCTCCGTCACCAGAGTTGCCGAGCCGTGGGTTCGAACAGCGCCGCCGCCACCGCGCAGGTCCCCCGGAAGATAGCGGCGCCGACGCGCAGTAGCTCGTGGGTCATCCGATCCCGCGTCTGCCGGCTGCTCCCAATCACGGGGTCACCGCGGATGGCGAGTGACGGCCTGGGAGGGCCGGACGGCCCGGTATGCATGTAGGGAAGTTGACTTGATTACATGCTTACTTGTCATCAGCTTTGCGTCCCTCGTACTGGGCGAGGAGGAGTTGAAAGGCTTCCGCAGCGAGCACCTGTACGGGGACGCCCTGCTCGGCCGCCAGGATCTTCACCGCTCGGATCGACTCCTGGGGGAGTCGAACGGAGAACACGGCGAGCTGGGTCGGCGGCACGAAGGTGCCTTCGCCCACCTGGGCTCTCTTCGGTCGAGCTGCGCGGCCCGCGGCCGCAAAGCGGTTCTCGCTCACTTGACGATTCCCTTCAACTCCGCGAGCACGTTTCGGTACTGGCCAGGATCGGTGATCGGCAGGCCGTACGCCATCGCGAGAGCCTGCGCCTGCGGGATCTCGCTCGTCAGGACGGGGACGCCGAACGGTTCGAGCGCGTCGCGGATCTGCCCAGCGGCGACCGTGCGCTTGACCACTCGGGTGAGGAGGGTGAAGGCCGGCGCGTCCGTGAGAGCTTGAACCTGCTCGATGAGGTTGACCGTCTCCGCGTACTGGGAGAAGTCGCCGCTGGTGGGTTGGATCGGGATCAGGATCAGGTCAGCGGCTCGAGCTGCTGACGTCGTGATACCCAGATCGCCCGGGGGAGTGTCGATGAGCACGTTCTGGTGGCTGCTGCTCAACCAGGGCTGCTTGTGGATCGTGTTGCGAGGCAGCCCGGTCGCGTCCCAACCGAGGGTGTTGGCCCAGTCGAGCGCGCTGCCCTGCGGGTCGCCGTCGACAATGAGCACGCTCTCCCCGGTTTCGCGAAGCGCTGCTGCGAGATGGATGACGGTCGAGGTCTTGCCCGACCCGCCTTTCAGGTTCACTACCGCTGTAATCATGTTGACAAGACTACCAGTCTGCATGCTGACATGTAAACATGCTGACGTACTGACTTGGGGGATGTGCGGTTACTGGGGCCGTCGCTCGACGGCGGACGCCCAGACCCACAGTCGGCGGCTGGCGTCGCGGTCCTGCCACTCGACCATGACGGCTCGGGCGGTCCAGGCGATGGCGTAACCCTCGACGCGAACGGGGTTGCCGGGGTAGCGGACCCAAGCCCAGACGGGCAGGGGAGTGGCGGCCCAGGTGGGCCGCTGCCGGGTCTTGTCTAGCTCGTCGTCGGTCAGGCCGATGGGGTGGCCGCGGCCGGCCGTCTCTTCGATGCGTCGATCGATCTGGGCGCCGACATGGCGCTCGTAGCGTCGGTTCGTTCCCACGCCGCCAGTAGAACATATGTTCGAACGCGCGTGCGGTCGACGTCATGCGGCGGTCGAGGACCACCAGAGCGAGCCGGGGGCGAGCATGCCGGTGCGTCCCCAGTGCAGCGCCTCGCGGTGATCGCCGCGGCCGGCGGCGTCGCGGGGGTAGAGCGGCCAGACGCGCTCGCCAGCGGTGCTGTCCTCGAACAGGGGTCGGCTCGACACGTGTCGGCGTCGCGGTCGTTGCCTGGGGGAGGAGGACCGGTGAGCGAGCTCGGCTTGCCACCAGGCCCAGACTTCGCGCTCGACGTCGTAGCGGTGCGCTCGATCCGTCAAGACTCCGTCGACACCGATCGCGCGAGCGGCGGCGGTTCGGAGGTCGCGCTTGGCCTGGGTCCAGCCGTTGGTGTGCTTGACGATCAGGCGGTGGGTGCGCAGGCGGGAGAGGGCTGTGGCGGCGGTGCGGGTGGTCACTCCCAGCAGTGTGGCGGCGGCGTCGACGGCGAGGGTTCCTTCTCGGCGCAGCAGCGCGTACGCCTTCCCTGCCAGGTGTCCGAGGCCGGCGCGGGTGAAGAGGTCGTGCCGAGTGTCCGTGAGGTCCGCCTCGAGCGTGGTGAGCAGCATGGTTCGTTCAGTGAAAAGCGGCCCGGGGGGGCGGGGGTTATTAGTGGTTGTGACCGGACCTTGCAGTGAGCCTGTGGAAAAGTGCTCGGACAGTCGCCATTCGCTGGCGTTCGATCCGTCAGCGCGGACGACGAGCTGCACGTAGCCGTCCTCGCGCAGGCTCCGCAGGGCGCTGGCGGCCGTGGTGCGTCCCAGGCCCGCCAGGAGGGCCAGGTCGCGGATGGACGCGGCGACGGTGCGCTTGCCGGTGTGCAGGGTGAGGTAGGCCAGGGCGGTGAGGATCGTCTTCTCCGACGTCGCTCGCTCGGTCCTGCCCCACCGGCCCGGGCTCACCCGGAACCGGTCGAGGAGGCCGCTGACGGCGCCGACGATGCTGCCCAGCTCCGCCAGGTCGCTCATTTCGCGCTCGGGCGGGAGAACGGCGTGCAGCGCCGCGTACTGGCGGGCCTTCTCCCACTGCCGCGCCAGTCGCTCCGCGGCCTCGTCGCGGGCGCGGGGCCGGCGGTGGCCGCGGCCGGTGTTCTTGGTCCGGTAGTGCTCCATCCCGGGCGCGCTTCGGGCGGCGTGCTCGACGTCGGTCAGGGACCAGCCGGCGTGAGCAGCGGAGAGCAGGCACATGAACGCGGTCCACGATGGATTCGCGCCGCCGCCGGCCGTGGCCATGTGGGCGGCGCCGGCAGCGCTCAGCGTCCGGTGCGTGTGGTGTGCGGTGGCGGTGGGTACTGGGGGAGTGGCGTCGACGCGCTGCGGCGGACGGGACGCTTCCAGCGCGACCGTGACGGCATCGATGGCGGCCGCGGTGACGTTCGTGTCCAGCAGCTCCTCTGCGCGGCCGCGGAGGACCCTCGAGAAGCTGCCGTCGCGGTGCGGGGAGAGCGGCGGCCGGGCGGCGCCGGTGCGCGGGTTGCGGAGCATCCCGTGGTCGAGGGTGCGGAAGTTTGCTCGAGCGGCGATCGCCAATCGGGCCACCTGCTCGGCTGGGGCGGCTTCCGCGAGAGCGACCCACAGGTGGCGACCTCCGGTGCCGGAGGACTGGCAGACGACGTGAGCGACCTGGTGCGCGTCGAGGACGGCGGAAAGCGCGTCGCAGTCGTCCGCGGCCTGCTCCATGAGGTCGGCGTCGACGCCGCGGGAGTCCTTGCCGTCGAAGTCGAAGCACAGCAGCCGGAACGCTCCGGCGTCGTCGGTGAGGTAGATCGCCCACGGGGCGGCCGGCGCGACGGGGGAGACGGGGAACGCGGCCGGATAGGCGTTCTCGTCCAGGCGCCCGTAGGCATCCGGGCGCATCGTGCGCACCGCGGCACGGGGGCTCAGTCGGCGCGTCAGTGCCCAGGGCGCCGAGAAGGAGTCAACTTCGGCATTTTGGGCGTGCGCAGACACAGCAATGTGGCTTACGATGAGGTCACTTCTCCTCCCTCGGGGGGGATGGATGAGGCCCGGCCTGAGAAACCGGTCCTGATCAACTGCTTCACACCTGTCGCCCTGGTAAGCCTTTGGTGTGAAGCGAGAGCTTCTAGGCCCGTCGCGTGAGCGGCGGGCCTAATGCGTTAAGTGGTGGTGATCGGCGGCTCCGATCGGGACGCGGTGACCCGCGGGAGCGCGCCGTACTTCGCGAGCAGCTCGCTGTAGAGCATGTCGACGTAGAGCGAGACGGTCACGCCGCTGGCGGCGGCAGCCTCGGAGACGGCATCACGGTTGGTGGGCAGCACGCGGGCGTTGAGTTGCACCGCCGCCGCTCCATCGTTCCGTCGTCTTCTTCCCATGCGGCTCATCATGGTGTGAGTGCTAGCAGTATTCGGGGAGTGGTGCGGCGTGTCGAGTGTCATGGTCGTGGTCGCTGTCCCCTCTGCCTGCATCCAACGTGGGTGAGGCTGCCCGCTGGTCTGCGGCACTCTCGACCTCTGACTAACGTAATCGATACTTCACCGTAGCCGTTAACACCTGTCAGCCGGCCGCGGGGCGAGCGATGCTGGCGATTGCGTTGGAGACGGCCGTCATGTGGCGGGCGCCATCCGAAGCGACCGTGTTGGTTAGGTAGGCCACGACGAGCTGCGTGTCCGGGTCGGCCCAGGCGACGCAGACGTTGGACCCGTTGTGTCCGAACGTTCGCGGGCCGGCTATCGATCCGAGCGGCGGGTAGAGGTTGGGGGTGCGACCGCCGAGCTGGAATCCATGCGCCCAGAGGATCGGCGTGTGGGCGAAGCCGTCGACGTCGGCCTCGGTGGAGCTGGCGATCGTCGCCTGGGACAGGATCTCCGGTGAGACAACCTGCGTGTCATCGCGGCCCCGGCCATCGTTGAGCAGCATTTCGTAGAACCTGGCGACGTCGCGAGCGGTCGTTGAGATTCCGGCGCTCGGGATCACGGCCATGCGGACGGCACGGCTGTTCAAGGCCCCCATGGCGAGAGGTACGGAGCTGCGGATGGAGACGCATCGGGAGAGGTCGTGTTCAGCGACGCCCAGCATGGTGTTGGTGGCGCCGAGCGGAGTGAGCAGCACGTCGTTCATGACGTCGCGGAGAGGACGCCTGGTCACTCGTTGAATCACCTCGCCCAGGATGAAGCCGTAGGTGAACACCTGGTAGGAGGGAACGGTGCCCGGCACCGTCCTGAGGCGAGCGCTCTCGAGGTTACGGATCGAGCTGCGCCAGTCGGTCATCGCCAGGGCGTCCCCGATCAGTCCGCGCGAGGTCGAGAACCCCGCACGATGGTGGAGGACCTGGCGGAGAGTGATCGATCCTTTCCCGTGACGAGCGAACTCCGGCCAGTAGTAAGAGACTGCGGCGTCGATGTCGAGGAGCCCGTCTGCGGCCAACTGGTGCACGAGGATGCTCAGGTAGGGCTTGCTGACTGACCAGGACCAGAAGAGTCCATCGGGTGCGTACCCCTGGGAGTGGTCGAGAAGGACGTCACCGCCCCTGAGGACGACGAGCTGCGCGGACCCTCCTCGCTGACGAACGAGGTTGACCACGGGGGACAGCGACTGATTCACCCACACCCCCGGTTCTCGTGCCCGGAACTGGTCGGGGCCTGCTGAAACTAACAGTGCTCTCTACGAGCGGCTACCGTGGTCAGCATGGCTGCGAGAACAGGTAACGGCGCGTCCGAGTATTCGATGCGCGTTCACGCAGCGATCAAGACCTTGATGGCCAGAGCCGGTCTTTCGAACGTCGACTTCGCGACGCGCACGGGAATGACGCTGACCTACTTCTACGCGCGGATGCGCGGCGACGCGATGTTCGACACGAACGATCTGGAGCGCTTCGCGCAGGTTTTGGGAGTCAAGGTCGCCACCATCTTCACGATGGCGGAGGAGTTCGGCGAGCCCACCGCGGACGTTGACGAGGTGGTCGTGCTCACGAACGGTGTCGAGTTCGCCCGACGACTGAGCGTCCTCCTCCCGGCCGGCACGAGTGCGAGTGATGACGTCGCGGGGATCCCGGCGGCACGGCTGTCCGAGATGCTCGGCGCCACCGCGCGGTTCGGCGTGACTCGGAGCGAGCTCACTCGCCTCACCACTCACTTCCAGGTCCCTGAGGCGTTCTTGACGGAGCTGACGACCTCGGAGGACACCGCAATGATCGAAGCTGACCTCGAGCTGCGCCGAGCGCTCGCATCCAAGGGTGTCGAGCCGCTGGCGGCCCGGTCCCTCGGGGGAAACCTTTCCCCTGCTGCCATCCGCGGCATCGCCGCGTCGATCCGCGAGCTACGCGAATAGTGGCTGTATCTGGGAGGGGGAACTGTGGACGATCCGTGGCTCGTAACTGAGCAGATTCGCCAGACCGCCGAACGCGCCTTCAAGGAAATTTTCACTGAGAATTACCCCGGTGAACTGTCGACCGAAGAAGCCATCATCCGTCGCGCTCAAGAAGTGCTTGGTGCTGATATTGAGGTGTATCAGGGCGGAGACGAGTCGTGGGAGAACTATCTCGCCCTGACTCTTACCGAGACAATCGCCGCGCTGCTTCCTACCAAGTACATGATCCTCATCCGCAGCGACAAGAAAGCCTACTATCGGCTGTTCAATGTGTTCCACGAACTGGCTCACATCCTGTTGGGGCATCCTCCGAGTGAAGTCGAGCTCCCTCACGGTCTTAGCCTCGACAGCATGGGGCTGACGAGCGCAACGAACGCGGTACGTCACGCTAAGCAGTTTGTTTTCGATGGCGACGATTCCTCTCGGACGCATCGGATCCGCGAAGGCGAAGCTGAAGAATTCGCGCGTCTCATGGTGTCGCTCGTCATGTACCCGCGATACCGGTCGGGTGAGAGGAAGTTCGGCTAAGTGAGTCCGATCGAGAGCTTCTTCTTCACCGCCTCCTTCCTCGCCGTCACCGCCTACTTCTTGGGCTGGTTCATCGCCATCCTCGCCCGCCGACGTCCGCCGACGCGCCCATGGGTGGCAGCAGGCTTCGGGTCGGTGGGGCTGCTCGCACTGGGCGGCTTCCCGTGGCTGACGCTCGATGAGGCAGACAGCCTGTTCGGAGGAACGAACGTCTACTACTGCGTGATGCTCGTCGCCGCCTGCACGGCGATGTGGCTTCTCGTGGAGGCCGTGATCGACGTCGGCCGAGTGCGCCTCTGGTCGGTCGTCCTGCTCGTGGCGTGGATCGCGGCGTACGTGGCCGCGTTCATCGCGATCGACCGCCCGGCCACCTCGCCCAAGTTCTCGCATGAAGAAGTCGATCAGCTCCCGATGATTCTGTGCAGCGGGATCTACTTCCTCGGGCTGATGGTGCTGTTCGTGCGACTGATCGTGAAAGTCGCGAGGTTCCCCCGTCGCGCGTACTGGCCGTTCACTGTCGGCGGCGCGCTCATCATCGCCGGAGCCGCGGGCGAACTGGCCGGAATGCTGGTAGCGCGATACGTGCCCGACTCTGCCGCGACGACGAATGTCCTCTATCTCGCCTTCACCCCGGGATTCTTCGGTGGGATCCTGCTCTTCACCGCCGGCCTGTGCAGCTTCCCCGCTCGGCGTACGATTAGGGACGTCGCCGTCGACCTGAGCTCCCGAAAGCTCGTCACGATGCTGGCAGAGCGAGAAATCGCCGCCCCGCCCGTCTCATATGTGAGAGAAGGAACCGCGAGCGAGAAGAAGCTCGTGCGACTGATGACGCTACAGGTGCGCGTCACCGACGCGGTGATGGTCGGCGCAATGAAATTGAGCAACAACGAGAACGGTGTCGTTCGTCGCGCAGAGCGACTGATCGACGGTGAATTGCTAGCAGCAGGTATGGGATGGAACGAATGAACAAGTTGATCGTTGGAGCAGCAGCAGCAGGAGGCGTCGCCGTGGCCGGCGCTATCGGCTCGATCTTCGCCGCTCGCCAGGTCGTGCTTCCCGTCGATCCGCCTCAGATCCCGATCCTGCGCCAGGACGGGAAGACGATGACGCTGGCCGTTGACGGCAAGACCATCGCCCCCGGCATCCTCGGAATCTTCCGCACCGACCGCACGGGTCACGCGACACTCAGCCGCCCGATCCACACCGACCCGGTGACCGGTGCGACCACCCGGCGCATCGAATCGACCTGGGGCGCAAGCTTCGCCGGAGAGAAGGCCGTCATCTGCGAGGGCGACGTCTTCGCCGGACCGGAGGCGGTCGACCCTGACTTCGTGGAGGTCCTGGTCCCCGGGCCTCTAGGTGACTGCCCCGCCTGGCAGTTCGGGCCGGACGAGAACCCGGAGGGCACGTGGGCGATCCACGTGCACGGCATCCGCACCAAGCGGATCCACGCGCTGCGCAGCGTGCCGGCGATGACCGCGCTCGGCTACACGTCCCTCGTCGTCTCCTTCCGCGGCGACGGCGACGGCCCCGCGGTGCCTCACAGCGCGTCCATGCTCGGTCAGCGCGAGTGGGCCGACGTCGCCGCGGCGATCGACTACGCAGCCGCCCACGGCGCGCGGAAGATCGTCCTCATCGGCTGGTCCCTCGGTGGCGGTGTGGCGCTGCTCGCAGCGGAGCGCACGAGCCGCCGGGATCTGCTCTCCGGCCTCGTGCTCGTCGGGCCGGCGCTGAACTGGAAGACGGCGATCGAGCAAGGCGCCGTCGAGATGGGATTGCCTCGTCAGGTCGCGATCCTCGGCCTCGTGGGCCTGCGCAGCAAGCTCGCGAGCCGTCTCGTCGGTCTTCCGGAGCCGGTGGACTTCGACGCGCTGGACTGGGTGCGCGAGCCGCGAGCCGCCGCGCTGGGCTGCCCGATCCTCCTGTTCCACTCGGCCGGCGACACGACCTTGCCGATGGATGTCTCCCAGCGGTTCGCGAAGCTGAATGCGCCGGCCGTGGAAGTGGTCGAGACCGCAGCGACCGCCCACAACACGGAGTACAACGTCGACCCGGAGGTCTTCGACTCGACCATCGCTCGGTGGATTTCCGAGCACCAGTAACGAAACCGCTAGCACTGACATAGTGTTAACGCCATGGAAGCCCTTCCTGGCGTATCGCGAGCGGACCGTGCACTCACTGACGATGGCCGCACCGCTGATCGACGGTGGTCGGCCGTTGTCCACTTCTTCCACCTGGGCAACAGCCACCCCGTCGACTGCGCGTGCCAGCGGTGCGTGGCGACTCGCGAGCCGTCCATGGCCGATGAGGAGCTGGACGCGCGAACAGGGCTGGTGCGGCACTACCCGGTAGTGGAAATCGAGCAAGCCGCCGATGACGCGATCCTGCGGGCGGTGGCCTTGGAGACGTACTGGTTCGGCCGAGACGTCATCGCCGCCGGCTACGGGCTTCGCGCCGCGGAACGGTTCGAGGACGTCGCGGTGACCTCTCCTGACGGGGATCAGTTCGGCGTCGAAGGATGGCTCGCGGGGGATGCCTTCGAGCTCCAGTTCGCGACAGGGCTACGGGCGGTCGCGGACGAAAGCAAACTTCTGGCCCACAGATGCGTGGCGCTTCTTGAGCGCATCCCAGCAGGAACAGGGAACGCCGCGTGCGTCAGATAGCCCGCGGCGGCTCCGCGAGGTCGATCTGGCCCTTCTGATATGCCCGACTGACCTCGTGCAGGCGGTCGATCGCGTCCCAGTCGACCTTGTACGTCACGGTCTTGCGGTGTCGAACACCCGGCGCTGGCCTTCCAACGATCGCGCCAGCCTCCTCCAGGAGGTTGAGGTGACCGAAGAGGGTCACCTTGTTACGGGCCTCGGGAACCGCCTCAAGAATCTCCGACACCGTGGCCCCGTGAAGGCGCGCCGTCTCCTGCGACAGGAAGTGCAGCACGCGATTGCCGATTTCACTGGTCGTGGCACGCATGTGCATCACCTCCCTGGACGGCGGAGGGATCGGAGACGACATGAGTTCCATTGTGGCGCACTGGCCGTTTCCCCTTCACGCACGGGAGCCCGGTCGGCTTGAACCAAGCAAACTCATAAAGCTACCTAAGTTTACGTTACAGGAAACCAAAAAAACCTTATAGTGGTCGTAGCGCGCAACCGGGACGACCGGTTGCGGCACGAGCCGTAGGGGACACACATGAGGACGCCGAGTAAGGCAGCGCTGGTCGTCGCGTTCGCGCTCATCACCACCGGCTGCACCAGCTCGAGCACCGATGCCGCGTCACCCTCCACCGAGTCGGCAGCTCCCGAGACGCGCTCCGCTGAGGCACCGACCTCACCCGAGACGGCGCCGGCCGAGAGCACACCGCCGGCCGCCGCCGAACTCTCCGACGTGGAGCCGCAGCCGGAGCCGACTGTCGAGGGCGACACTGTGGCGATCGCGGTGGCAGCGACTACCGCCTTCTGCCGCCCCGCCCTGGACTACGACACCTGGATCGCTGAGCTGTACCCGTTCCTCAGCCAGCAGGCCGCGGTGGCCTACGAGACCGTCGACCCGGCCAACGTGCCCTGCACGACCCTCACCGGCGCAGCATCGGTCCGGGACGGGGACGGCGCCTTCACGATGCGCATCCTGGTTCCCACGGATGCGGGGGAGTACTCCGTGTACGTCCACCGCACCGTCGAGACCGGTCCATGGGCTGTCGAGCAGATCACCCCCCTGGCGTCGGAGTAGCCCGGTGGCGAAGGGGGGAATGGGGGTTCTCGCGGCGGTCCTGGCACCGCTTCTCGCGATCGCACTGCTGCTGTGGCTGCTGTTCTTCGGCGCCGCTGAGGACGCGGCCGCGGCGTGCCTGCCTGGCGGCGGGCCGGTGAACGTGTCCGCGATCCCCGCGGACGCGAAGGTCGGCGCCTACGGGCACGACCAGCTCGTGAACGCGGCACTCATCGTCAACGCGGGAGCCGCGAAGGGCCTCGGCGCCGATGGGCAGACCCTCGGCGTGCAGACGGCGATCGGGGAGTCCTCCTTGGTGAACATCAACTACGGGGACGGTGCTATCAACCCGGACGGGTCGGTCGCTGACTCGATCGGCCTGTTCCAGCAGCAGTCGAGCTGGGGCACCGTCGAGCAGCGCATGGACCCGACGACCTCGGCCGGCTTCTTCTACGACCGCCTCGTAGCCGTCGAGGGCTGGCAGTCGATGGAGCCCTCCATCGCGATCAACAAGGTCCAGCGCAACGCCGACCCGAACCACTACACGAAGTACCGCGCCGACGCCGTAGCGATCATGACCTACCTCAACAGCCTCGGCAGCAGCACGACCGCACCCACGACGTCGGCGGCGCCGGTGAGTGCCCCGTCGACGCCGATCGGCACTGCGCCCGCCTCCCCGGCGCCGGTCGGTGGATGCGTCGCCGTGTCCGGCGATGCGCAGGCTCTCGCAGCGAACCTCGTCGCGGCGATGGACGCAGGCAACCTGACCCTTCTCGAGGACCGGTACGCGCAGCAGATCCGCGACATGGCCGCGGGCACCCCGAAGGAGAACTGCGCGATCGACGTCCGCATTCTCCAGATCATCACGATCGCCCTGAACACGTTCGGGAAGATCGGCGTCTCCGACCTCAACCGCCAGTGCACGGGCTCGCTCCTGGGCGCCGGCACGGGTTCCTCGCACTGGATGAACGGCGGCGGCAACGCCGTGGACTTCTACAGCTTCGCCGGCACCGCCACGACCGGCTGCGACCCCAACGCCCTCCAGCTCCTTGACGTCCTGGACCCGCAGGTGCCGCAGGGCTCGCGTGCGGGCCAGATCCAGTGCCGGTCGAGCACCTATCAGCACATCACCCAGTTCGGTGACACCCCGAACCACCTGCACTTCGACGTCGCCTACGCCGACGGCCCCCTCACCACCGGATAACCGGACCCTTTCGACGTCGCGACCGCGGCGCCGATCACCCCGCACCACCCAACACAGAAAACGGAGCACACCATGTCTGCACTGCTCGCAGCAACGACCGACATCCTCACCACCGCGGGCGCGCTCGGCGCGGTCGTGCCGGACCCGGGCCCCGGCGGCATGCCCCCCGGATTCGAGGCCTTCACCACAGTCATGGGCTGGGCCAAGTGGGTCGGCCTCGGCGTCGCCGTCGTCGGCCTCATCATCCTCGGCGTCACCATGACCGTCTCCGCCCGCCGCGGCGAGGGCGGCGAAATCGGCGGCTGGCTCGGCCGGCTCCTCGTGGGTGTGATCGTCATCTCCGCCGCGTTCACGATCGTCGGGTTCCTGATGGGCGCGTAGCGTCCCCGGGAAACCGACACCACCAACAGAAAGGCAAGGGACGTCATGAACGACTCCGAACCGCGTAACCCGTTCACCAAGAAGGGCTTCATCGTCGGAGCCGTCATCGTCGGCGCACTCGCCCTCTCGGCCATCGTGCTCGGCGTGGCGTCCCTCGGGACCGGGGGAGGCGGCACCACGACCGCCGCCCCCGGGACCCCCACCCCGACCTCCACCGTCTCGGCCGACGCCGAAAGCGTGTGCGGACTCTCCGGCTACGAGGAGAGCGGCACCCTCACCGCACCGCCGACGACGGAGTGGACCATCGTCGGCACCATGGCCGCTCCCAGCTCCGCTGAGGCCGGCCCCGGGGAGACCGACAGTGACGGGGTACGCACCTGCTACGCGCACACCGTCGAAGGCGCTCTCTTCGCTGTCTCGAACCTGTGGGCGATGGGCTCGGATGCTCGACTCGCGCCGCTCGCAGTGGAGCAGCTCACGGCACCGGGACCCGGCCGCGATGCCGCTATCGCCGCCGACACGCAGCAGAGCAACACCGGCACCAGCGTGCAGATCGCGGGATTCAAGGTGCTGTCCTACGACGGAGAGAACGCAACGATCGACACCGCATTCGAGCTGAACACGGGCTCGCTGATCAGCTTCCCGTCCGCGGTGAAGTGGATCGACGGCGACTGGAAGCTCGTCGTCACCGACGAAGGACAGCCGCCCTTCCGCCCCACCACGCTGCAGAACCTCGGCGGCTACATCGTCTGGGCGGGTGTCCAGTGATCGCAACCGCCACAACCGGCGGTGGAGAGGCATGCCTCCCCATCGACGTTCCCTGCTGGACCGGCGTCGCTGTCGGCAACGTCGTCTCGAAGGCGTCGAACGATGCCTTGCAGCAGTTCGTCAACAACATCTTGGAGGGCTACGGCAAGGCCATCGCCTCTCTCGGTACCGTCTGGATGAACGTCCCCTCCCCGGTCACGGTCGTGGACCAGGGCGGCGGCGTCAACGGTGGCGGCACTCCGCCGCTGCCGGAGGCGTTCGAGACGATTCTCGGCTACGTGACGTGGGTCTCTGCGGGCCTGGCAGTCATGTCCCTGATCGTTGCTGGCGTGATGATGGCGAGCCGTCGCCGGCACGGCGACGGTGAAGCTCACATGGGCCGCATCGGCGTCATCCTCTTGGCCGTACTGCTCCTCTCCTCCGCGTCGGCGCTCGTGACCGGGTTCCTGCCGCTGGCGATGCACCTGAACGAGTCCTCGAGCGTCGTCGGCTGGGTGCAGGGGCAGTTGCAGTGGTACACCGGCGGACTCGCGATCCTCGCGATCCTCGTCGCCGCCGCCCGGATGGTGTGGACGCAACGCGCGATGCCGCTGCGCGAGCTCGCCGGCTCCGTGCTGACTCTGATCGCCGTGGCCGGCGCAGGGCTGGTCGTCATCCGCCTGGCGACCCAGGCGGGCGATGCGTTCTCGATCTGGATCCTCAACAACTCGACCGACTGCGACGTGTCCCAGCAGGGCGAGAGCAACTGCTTCGGCACCAACGTCTTCGCGATGATCAGCCTCACTGCGACCTCCGGCATCGGCCTGATCGGTCTCTTCCTGCTGGGCATGCTCGCCGTGTTCATGACCTACGTGCAGATCGCGCTGATGGTGTTCCGCGGCGCGATGCTCGTCGTCCTCGCCGGCATCTTCCCGCTCGCCGCGTCGTTCACGAACACCGAGATGGGTCGGCAGTGGTTCAAGAAGGCGATGGCCTGGACTATCGCCTTCATCCTCTACAAGCCCGCCGCGGCGATCGTCTACGCGATCGCCTTCCGGATGACCGGCACCGACCTGTTCAAGTCGGACGGCACCGGGCTCTTCCAGATCGTCACCGGCCTGGCCCTGATGCTCATCGCTCTCGTGGCTCTGCCTGCGCTGATGCGCTTCCTCGTCCCGGCCGTCTCCTCGGTCGGCGGCGGAGGCGCGGCAGGTCTGCTCCTGGGCGCTGCGGCAGTCTCGGCCGCTGGTGACGTCGCGACGGGTGCGATCCGCGCGAGCAGCAACGGAGGCGGCGGCGGCGGGAACGGCGGCGGTGGAGGCGGCAACAGTTCGTCCACGGACGGACCGTCCGGCAGCACGTCGACGCCGGGCTCGCCGACGTCGTCGCCGGCCGCTGACCCGTCTGGGTCGGCGTCGACGGCCGGCAGCGGCGCAGGTGCTGGTGCCGGAAGCGCGGCGACCAGCGGCGCGGGAGCCGCTGCGTCGAGCGGCGCCGGGGCCGGGGCAGCCGCGAGCGGCGCCGCGGCCGCGGCCGGATCGATCGGCGCCGGTATCGCCGTCGCAACGAAGGCCGCGGAGGGCGCGAAGCACGCCGCGCAGGCCGTGAAGGCCGGCACCGACGAGGCGACCGGCAGCAACGAGAGCGGGAGCTAACCCATGACCAGCACAGCAACCGATCCGATCAAGGCCCGCACCTACGGCAACTGGCGAAAGCCTCAGACCGCCGGCCTCGGCGGGCTGGGACAGCTCGCCACCCTCGTGATGTTCGTGGGCATCGTCGCCTCGATCATCGCGTCCATGTTCTCCGGCCTAGGTCCCGCACTCATCGTCGCCGCCATCTTCGGCGGCATCCTCCTGACCGTCTCGGTCAAGGACAAGCACGGGCAGAGCGCCCTCGGAAGGATGGTGGTCCGCGTGAACTGGTGGCGTACCAAGAGCAAGGGAGCAAACATCTACCGCTCCGGCCCGATCGGCCGCGCGAAGTGGGGCACCTTCCAGCTCCCAGGCCTGGCCGCGCCCTCGCAGCTCACCGAGCACGAGGACTCCCACGGTCGCCGGTTCGCTCTGATCAGCACCCCGATGACGAAGCACTTCACCGTCGTGCTGGCGACGGAGCCGGACGGCGCCGCGCTGGTGGATCAGGAGCAGATCAACAACCAGGTCGCGGAATACGGCATCTGGCTCGCCAACCTCGGAGACGAGCCCGGCATCGAAGCCGCGTCGGTCACCGTCGAGACGGCGCCCGACACGGGCACGCGCTTGCGCGGTGAGGTCGAGGGGTCGATGGACCCGGACGCGCCGCTGTTCGCGCGAGCGATGCTCCAGGAGGTCGTTGAGACCTACCCGGTCGGGTCGGCCACGATCCACGCCTACATCGCGCTCACGTTCACGGCGACCGCGCGGATCAACGGGAAGCGCCGCAATGCCAAGGAGGTCGCCGCGGACCTCTCCGCCCGCATCCCCGGCCTGACGTCTTCTCTCGCGGCGACGGGGGCGGGCGCGGCGCGGCCCCTGAGCGCGCAGGAGTTGTGCGAAGTCATCCGCACCGCGTACGACCCCGCCGCGGCGCTCCTGATCGATCAGGCGCGCGCAGAGGGCGAGACGGCGGACCTGTCCTGGACCGACGTCGGCCCTGCGGGTGCCGAAGCGCACTGGGACTCCTACCGTCACGACGGAGCGGTGTCGACGTCGTGGACCATGACCGCGCCCCCGCGCGGCGTCGTCCAGTCGAACATCCTCGCTCGCCTGCTCGCGCCGCACCGTGACATCGCCCGTAAGCGCGTCACCCTGCTCTACCGGCCCATCGATCCCGCCCGCGCCGCAGCGCTCGTGGAGGCGGACCTGAACGCCGCCCAGTTCAACTCCTCCGCGTCCACCAAGCCCACGGCCCGCTCGACGCTCTCGACCCGCTCGGCGCAGGCCACGGCCGCGGAGGAAGCCTCCGGCGCCGGGCTGATGAACTTCGGCCTGATCGTCACCGCGACCACGCTGCAGCGTGGTCAGGAGCCCGAAGCGCGCGCCGCGATCGACTCCCTCACCTCGGCCGCCCGCCTGCGGATGCGGCCGGCGTTCGGCTCGCAGGACTCCGCCTTCGCCGCCGCGCTCCCGCTGGGGCTGGTCCTGCCTCGGCACCTGCGCATTCCCAACGAGATGCGGGAAATCCTGTGACGCACCCCGCCACCACCAGGACGGCACTGGACACACGTCCGGTGCCGTCCCGGGTTAACCCTCAGCCCTCACCCGTCTTTGTCGCCGTTCCGACCCTTCTTGGAGGCCCCCAGTGAGCAGCACCACCAAGTTCTTCTCCCGCCACCGCGACACCGAGCCCGTCGACGTCCCCGCCGACGTCGACGGGGACGAGCTGCCGACCGGTGCCGTCGACGTCGACCAGAGCGAAGAGGCCGGCGACGTCGACGCGCTCGACTCCGCCACGCCCACGGGCGCGGTCGGAGCCCCGACGACGGCGCAGGCCGCGGCGACGTCGACGGACGCTCGCGCCCGTTCACGCCGCGTGCGGAAGGCTGAGGAGGAGGCCGCCGCAGCTCGCGCCGCCAGCTCTCCTCTCGCCCGCGAGAAGCCCTCGAAGCGGTCGCGGAAGAAGCGGGCGATCCCGCACCAGGGCGGCAGACAGAACATTGAGAAGGAGTCGGCGCCGAAGCGCCCGATGCGGCCGACGTCGACGGGATGGCTCGGCCGCGGCGGCGGACAGGCCGTCTCGATTCAGCCCGCCGATGAGTTCCGCGCAACGACCGTTCAGGTGTGCGGGCTGTACCCGTTCTCGGTCGGAACGGGCACGCCCATGATCGGCGTGCCGCTGGGGAAGAACCTCACCACCGGGGCCTCCGTGTTGTGCGACCCGATCAGCTGGTTCCAGCGGGCGCAGCTCATCTCCAACCCGTCGATGTTCGTCCTCGGCAAGCCGGGTCTGGGAAAGTCCTCGCTGACCCGCCGCATGGCGACCGGGCTCGCCGGGTACGGCACCATTCCGCTGGTCCTCGGGGATCTGAAGCCCGACTACGTGGACCTCATCCGCGCGATGGAGGGACAGGTCATCACCCTCGGCCGCGACCGCGGCTACCTCAACATCCTCGACCCCGGCGAGGCGACCAGCGCAGCGAAGCGCCTCCGCGACGACGCCGACCAGGCGCTCGAGCAAGCCGCGGAGCTCGACGCCCGCGGCGGCGACTCCAAGGAGCTGCACCTGCGTGCGGTGAAGGCGCAGCGCCTCGCTGCTCAGGTGCTCGCGGACGCTCACGGCCGCCGGCACACGATGATCGCAGCGCTCCTGACGATCCTCCGCTCTCAGCCGCCCACGGACCGGGAGGAGACGATCATCGACCGGGCGCTCAAGTACCTGGACGAGCACCACGAGGGCATCCCCGTCCTCGCGGACCTGCTCGCCGTGATCCAGGCCGCGCCGGACGAGATTCGACAGGTCGCGCTCGACCGCAACGACCTCAAGCGGTACAAGGAAATCACCGAGAACCTCGAAGCGTCGCTCATCGGCCTCACCTCCGGTGGCCGGCTGGGGGAGATCTTCTCCCGCCAGACGACCACCCCCATGCGTCGGGACCGCCCCGTCGTCTACGACGTGTCCTCCATCGATGACTCCGAAGGCGACCTTCAAGCGGCGATCCTCCTCGCGTGCTGGTCCGCGGGATTCGGGACGGTCAACGTCGCCGCCGCGCTGGCCGACGCGGGGATCGAGCCCCGCCGGCACTACTTCGTGATCCTGGACGAGCTATGGCGGGCACTGCGCGCGGGAAAGGGCATGGTCGATCGCGTCGACGCCCTCACCCGCCTCAACCGTGCCCGCGGTGTCGGCCTCGCGATGATCAGCCACACCATGTCCGACCTCCTCGCGCTCTCCAGCGAAGAGGACCGGATGAAGGCCCGCGGATTCGTGGAGCGCTCCGGCATGGTCATCTGCGGCGGCCTGCCCGGTGCTGAGATGCCCCTGCTCACGTCGGCGGTGCCGCTGTCCTCGAAGGAGCAGGAGATGCTCACGAGCTGGCAGGACCCGCCCGCCTGGGATGGCGTCTCCGGGAAGGAAGCGGACCCGCCCGGCCGTGGCCTGTTCCTGATCAAGGTGGGCGGCCGTCCCGGCATCCCCGTCCGCGTCCACCTGACCGGGGCGGAGAAGGACGTCAACGACACCAACAAGCTCTGGCACACCACGAGCCGCGCCGGACGCGCGAACGAGCCCCTGGCGACCGATCCGGTCATGGTGGAGATTCTGCCGTGAGCGTCCTCGTCGCCCTCGGCGCGACCGGCGTCGCGGCTGGCGCGGCCGGCGCCGCGATCGTCAGCGTGATCGCCGCCCGCCGTCGGGGGGCGGCGGAGCGCGATCGGTTTCTACTCACGGGCTGCTGGACCGGGGTCGCCCTCATGGCGGGCTTCGTCGCCTGGGACCAGTGGGACCGGGTGATCGCATGAGCTGCATGTCGACGGTCGTCTACGACGGCTATCTCTGGGGCTGCTCGATGACGACGACGCTCCCGCACACCGACCACATGACGGACCTGCCGGTCGAGTACGTCGACAACGGCCAGGCCGTCCTCACCTGGGGCACCAGCCGGCAGGCGACCAGCGACGACACGACGGCCCCCTACGACGGGCCGATCTATGAGCGATGCGAGCCGCGCAGGTTCCTGCCGGCATCTGTTCCGTTGCTCGAGCGGGCGATGTCGTGATCGCCGCCCGCGCCGGGGGTGCGCTGCTGCGGGGTCCGCTCGGCCAGGTCGGCGCGGTCGCCGGGCTCCTGGCTGTCGCGGTCCTCGTGGCCGCGGCCGCCACCCTCGCGTTCACCGCGCAGGTGCAGCACGCGATCCCCGCCCAGACCACTCTCACCAGCCCAGCACCGACCGAAGGAGTTGCACCATGAGCCTCACGAACAACCGCCGGAAAGAGCCCGGGAAGGCCAGTAACGGCTTCGGGGTCGCGTTCGCGGCCGGCGGTGTCCTGATCATCGCCCTGGCCATCTACATCGCGGTCCGCGTCGGGTCCCAGGTCGACGGCGTGAATCCCGACATGGACACCGACCCGTCGAACTTCTTCTCCGTCGTGGTCGACGTGTTCCGCGGCCGATTCGTCTGGCCGGGCACCGCGACGCTCATCGTCGCCGGGATCGGCGCCGTGGTCGTGTTCTTCGGCACCCTGTTCCTGATCGCGAAGAACGGCGGGAAGAAGAACCGGACCGCGATCGACTGGACCGCCCGCCACACCGCGACCTCCGCGGAGATGAGCCACATGCGCGGCAAGGAGGCGAAGGAGAAGTCGGCCCGACTGGGCGTGACCGACTCGTTCGGCGTCCCTCTGGGTGACCTCCTCAGCGACGGTCGACCTATCTACGCCTCGTTCGAGGACATGGTGCTGCTGCTCGCCGGCCCCCGCGTAGGCAAGTCGACGTCGTTCGTCATCCCCGCGATCGTCAACGCTCCCGGGTCCGTGGTCACGACCTCGAACAAGCGCGACGTGCTCGACGCGACCCGCGACCTCCGCGCAGCACGGGGGCAGGTGTGGGTGTTCGACCCGCAGCGGGTCGCGGTCGAGCCGCCGTCGTGGTGGTGGAACCCCCTCTCCTACGTCACCGACGACACCAAGGCAGCGAAGCTCGCGCAGCACTTCGCGTCCGGATCCAGCGAGGTCGGAGCGCGCTCGGATGCGCACTTCGAGCCGTCCGGTCGCGAGCTGCTGGCAGGCTTCCTGCTCGCCGCGGCTCTCGATGGCCGCCCGATCACGGACGTCTACGAGTGGACGACGAAACCGGGCGACGAGACGGCCGGAGACATCCTGGCCTCGAGCGATTTCCCGCTGATGGCCAAGAGCTTGCAGGGCGCGACGCGGTTGGAGCACCGGGAGCGCGGATCGGTGTACTCCACTGCCCGGCGCATGGCGTCCTGCTTGAAGGACTCCGGCACTCGCCAGTGGGTGAACCGCACCGGCGAGAACGACACCCGGCCGGAGTTCGATCCGGGCGCCTTCGTGCGCTCCACCGGGACGCTCTACAGCCTGTCCAAGGAGGGTGCCGGCAGCGCCGGCCCCCTCGTCCTCGCCCTCACCGCCGCAACGGTCGAGGCCGCGGAGGAGCTGGCCGCGGTGTCGCCCGGCGGCCGGATGCAGACCCCGATGCTCGGCGTTCTCGATGAGGCGGCGAACGTCTGCCGCTGGCGCGACCTGCCCGACCTCTACAGCCACTACGGCTCCCGGGGGATCCCGATCATGTCGGTATTCCAGTCCTGGTCGCAGGGCGTGAGCGTGTTCGGGAAGGAGGGCATGGACAAGCTGTGGTCGGCCGCGAACGCGAAGATCTACGCCGGCGGAATCTCGGAGACGGGGTTCCTGCGGATGGTGTCAGAGCTGATCGGCACCTACGACCGCGAGACGACCTCCGCGAGCATGAACAAGGGCGTGCGCTCGACCACCAGCGCGTTGAAGCGCGAACTGATCCTCGACGTCGCGGAGCTCGCGAACCTCCCCACTCCCAAGAAGGGGCGCAAGATCGGGCGGGCGATCCTGATGTCCTCGGGCTCGCGTGCCGCGATCCTGCGCACGGTGCCGTGGTTCGACGGCCCCAAGCCGCTCGTGGCCGCGATCAACGCCTCCATCGCGAACCACCGACCGGGCGCAGCGCCGACACCGACGCCGCCGCCGGCCCCGGAGCAGGGACACGGCTTCACGCCGGTGACGGACTCATGAGCGATGACTTCTACGGGGGCGTGGACGACGAGGCCGCGCCCGCGTCAGCGGCCGACGAGGCGACGAGCGCCCCGGAGAGCGAAGAGCCCACGACGCATTTCGGGTCGGCGGATGAGTTCGTGCGCAAGCAGCTCATCGGCACCTACCGGCGCCGAGTGATGGCGCAGGGCTCCGGTGCCGGTCTGCGGTGGAAAGCAGCCTGGTGGGAGTCCAAGGAAGCGCAGCAGCGCATCGAGGCGCTGTGGCGGGCGTGGGAGGCCGCACGCGCCGACCCGAAAGCCGGGATGAGCGCGTGGTGGATCAACCACTGCGACCCACACATGAGCGTCCTGCTCTCTGCGGACGGCCCATTCGCTGACTCGACGGACGAGAACCGGATCGGTGAACCGCTGCCTTACACGGCGCCGGCAGAAGGCACTTTCCCGTCCGATCTACAACCGCCGCTGTACACGCAGCGCCCATCCAGAGAAAACGCCTGAGAGGCGCTCTGAGGACGTAAGAAGGGGAGCACCGTCCGGTGCTCCCCTTCTTCGTTCTCGACGCTCCGGCTAGCGGCTTAGGTCCGCGCGATCGGCGCCCTGCCCCTGGCCACGACCGCGCCGCGTCTGAGGGACGGTGCTCATCGGAGCCTTCGACGTCACCGCGGCGCTGGGCGGGGTGGCGTGCGCGCTGTCGGCGCTCATCCGCGCCTCGATGACGTGCGGGGGGACTCCCTTGGCTTCCATCGCCTGAATGGTCGACTGTCGACGCTCGGCACTGTCGTAAGCGATCTCTCCGGCCTCACGCGACGCTGACGCGCGCGGATCCGTCGCGGGCGGCGCCGACTCCGTGGACGGGCCTCCGGTGCCCTGTGCGGCCTCCTGGCGCTCTGCGGGGGCGTCGTCGCGGAAGAGCTGTGCCTGAGCGCGCGCGTCGGAGGCCAGCTCGCGCAGCTCGTCAGGAGTCGCGTTGGCGGTGCCACCGGCGGCCGCGTCGCGGTCGTAGTCGCTCGCGCGCGCTTCGAGCTGCGCAGCCATCTCCGCGCGGCCGTTGTCGACGTCGGATGCACCGGGGGTTTCTCGAGCGGCCTCCTGGTTGCGGGCGTCGTTCGCGCGGTCGAGGCGGTCGGCTTCCGCGATCAGTAGTTGTGCCTCCGTAACCTCCGCTCCCGCTCGAGCACGCTCGGGAGCTACCGTGTCCTTCCACTCCTCGACCAGCGCGGCTCGTGCAGCAGCGACGGCCGCGGGGTCCGCGGTGCGGAACTCTCCGTCGTTCCAGTCGATCGACGTCTGCACGCGGTAGTCCTGGAACCCGGCCGGGTCGGTGTCGCGCTTCCACTCCTCGGCCGCGGAGAGTTCGAGGGTGCCGGCGTCGCCTGCAAGCGCCGCGCGGTAGTCGGTGATCAGAGCGCGCTCCGCGTTCACGTCCGGCTCTGCGCGGCCGCGTATGTCCATGGTGAGGCGGTCGTCGTCGTGGCGGTGGTAGTGCTCCGGCGCGGAGTTGGTGGCCCATTCCTTCGCCCGGTCCAGCTCCGACTTCGCCTGACCGGCGGCGTCGCGCAGCACGGCGGTGTCGACGCCGTAGCGCTCGAACACTTCGCGCTGAACGACGGCCGACGCGCGCTCCGCGATCGGGTCGTGGTTCTTCCACGCCTGCGCCGTCTCCGCGACCTTCGAGATGTCTTGGATGCTCGCCTTCTCCCACCAGTCGGGCCGGTCCACGACCTGCAACGTCGCGCGTGCAGCGCCGCGCTCGGCGTCGAAACGGGCCGACAGCTCGCGCGCCTGCGCGGCGGAGCGTGCCTGCGCGTCGCGAGCCAGCTCCTCGCGCAGCCGGGCGAACTTCTCGCCCATCTGCATCGCGATGGTCAACGCGATCCGGACGTTCTGACCGACCTCCTGGCCTACCTCGTCGTCGTCACTCATGACTTCCTCCCCTTGCCTTGGTGAATCGTCTATCGGCCACGGTCGCCGCGGTCCTGGTCAGGTCCCTGCCGAGACTGTCGGGCGCGGTCCGCGAGCATCGCTTCCTCGCGCTCCCGGTCAGCCTTGGTGAGCTTCGTGGGTACGGGACTGCCCGACCCGAAGTTGGTCTGGGACAGCCGGCGAACGTCTTTGAGCTCCTCCGGGAGCGCCTGCCAGGCCCGCTCGTTCTCCGCGACCTTCTCGGCCTTCACGACGACCTGGTAGCCGTCGCGAACAGCGGACAACTGACCCCGCAACGTCTGCGACAGCTCGCGCATCCGTCGCGCATCACCGGCTGCCTTATGAGCCGACGCGACCGCGTGCGTCAAGCGCGCGAACTGGTTCAGCAGCAGCAGCTCCGCGGCTGCATTCTTCTTATTCCCCGCCGCGGCCATGATCAATGCGGAGTACGCCGCCGTCGAGGGCATCATCGCGGGCCGCGGGCGCGTCTCGTGCGCCCGCAGGTGCGCCGAGCGGGCGAGCGATCGCGCAGCGTCCGCGAGCGGTCCCGGGGTGGGCTCCATGCGCCGGGACCACGCCGCGTAGGCGCCGGCCGTCTCGCGCGCAACGTGCGCCCACGTGGCCCTGTCGGAGGGGTCCACGGACCTGATGTAGTCGTGCAGCCGGTCCATGTCCGCGGCGTACGCCTCGAACAGCTCGGGGGCCGGCTCCGCCGTCTCCCGGCCAGGGTTGACCGGCGTGTACTGCCAGGGATTCTTGGCTGTCGCGCGCCATTCGGATGCCGCATCCGACGCGGACTCCGGCTGGTCCGGCCAGCCCTTCCGCAGCTCCGGCAAGGTCAGGTCGCGAGCGAGCCGGCCGCCGCCGTGCCAGATCGCCTTCTCGCCGTTCGTCGGCCGCAGCGCCACCGAATAGCCGGCGATCACATCGTCACGACCCGTCGCGAATCGAGGGCGCACCAGCACCCCGCCCTGACGCAGACGACGAACGAACTCGCTCTCATCCTGGGACGCGGACGAGGCCGCGCGTACGGCGCGCTCGAGGCGCTGCATGTCCGGCTCGACGTGCCCGCGACGTGCAGCGGACTCACGCGCTCCCGGCCGCACACCGCGCTCCGGGAACTCGCGCTCCGGCGCCTGGTAGACCTGCAACCCGTACTCGCGCTCCAGCTCACGGCTGATCGTCTGCGACCGCTCGTAGTCCTTGTGCACCGACGCTTTCGTGCCGTCCTCGCGCACCAGCGACACGGCGATGTGTACGTGGTCGTTGCCGTTCTTCGACAGCCCGTGACGCACCGCGACCCAGCGGCAATCGGCCTTGCCGATGTCCTCGCCCGCGAAGCCCATCCGCTGCACGAAGTCGGTCGAGATTCGGCCCCACTGCTCGTCTGTGAGCTGGCCCTCCTCGGCCGCCAGCGACAGCGAGCAATGCCACACATCAGCCGCCACGCGATCCTTCACGATCGCGCCGGCCGAGTCCCGAACCGCCTCGCCGTTCTCGTCGGTGCGCACCTTGTTGCGCGTCACCTCGACGCCGAACAGCTCCCGCGGTCGGTCCAGATCCGCAGCGATCGCCGCAGCCGCAGCGCCATCCAGAACCTCATGCCCGTACTCAGCCATGATCGCGGAATCCCCCGCGATCAGGTGCTGCTCCTCGTGCTCGTTCGTCTTGCCGGGACCAACGAGGTAGCCCATCAGTCCACGCATGCGCGTGCCGCGCGTGATGTTCGTTCTCACCGTCCACCGAGCCGGTCTGCCGTCGCCTCGATCAGGCGTCGCACCCGCCGGTACTCCTCCGCAGCCTCAACAGCCTCGGCCGGGAACTGGCCCGTGCTGTTCGCGAACCGCGCGAGCTGGTTCATGTTGTCCGACGTCTTCTGCAACAGCTTCGACGCCCGGAACAGCTCAGCAACCACCAACCGCCACTCCGTGTCCGTGCGCACCTGGGCGTTCATCGCGGACTCGAACAGCAGCCGCGGCACCGTCACTTCCAGCACCTCGGCACGGGCGCGCAGGTGCGCGTCCTCCTCGGGCGTGACCGACACCTCGTACCGCTTCGACCGCGCAGCGACACCCGGCACGTTCGCGCGGCGGCGCCGGCCGAACAACCGACCCTCTCGTGACGACTCCGACACGACCCTCACCGTCCTTCCGGCCCAGCGCAGCGAACCCGCCCCCAGGCGGGGACCATACGACCAGTATGCGCCGACCCGGCCGCGCAGCGGAAGGGGCGCAAGCGGTTTACCACGGGTAAACCTATAGCTTGCTCCACAAACCATCTTCGCACCGAGCGCGACTTGGGTGTAACTCGGGTCCGAAGGACACCCGAGCGTCTCGGCTGGCGAAGCCGAACCCGAGACGCTTGAGTCCGCGCCTTCCGCATGACGGCGGCGGCGGCGGCTAGCCTTTCCGCATGAGCGACCACACGAGGAACCCTGACGACGCCGCCGACGCCGCCCGCCGACTGCTCGAACAGAGCGTCGAGAAGCGCGTCGAGGCGGTCCGCACGATCGTCTCCGCAGCCAACGACACCGACACCGCACGCGCCACCCTCAGCGACGCGCAGAACCGACACAGCAAGGCGTGGGCGGACGCCCTCGCCGCCGGATGGTCGGAGAAGGAACTCCGCGCAGCAGGAGTGCCGCGACCCGAGCAGACTCGCGCTCGCGTCACCCGCGCGCGACGCACAACGTCGGCGGAGGGAATTCCCGCCGATTCGACCGAGAGCGACAGCTCCGCGTCCATCGAGAACGCTGCATGACCGACAACGACTCCGCCGCGCTCCACGGCCAGGTCCGCGCCTGGGCGGAGGGGGCCAACCCGCTCACGGCCGCCGTCGAACTGCTGATCCGATCGGGCCTCGTGTACGCCGGAGCACCGTGGGTGAAGACCGACAACGCCTGGCACACGAGCGCAATCGACTTCGACCGCCTCGGCTACGAAATCGGAGCGCTCAGCGGAGGCGAACAGCGCGTCGCGCGGATCGCGTCGTCGCTCGGTCAGGGTGTCCCTGTCGACCTCCGCGAGGACGTCGCCGGGCTCGACCTCGAACACACGCGACTGGTCCTCGCGGCGATCGCGCACGCCGCCGGACTCGGAGAGCCCGGCACGACGATCCAGACCGTCGACGGAGTGCCGACAATCGTCCCCCATGACGCTCTGGCGTCGTGGCCGAACGAGTAGGTCGATCGCGCACGACGACCGCCCTCGTCGAGTAGCAAGCCCCCGCTCGAGCAGTCACGCTCGCGGGGGCTTCTGCCTTCCCGCGACGTGCGCGCAGGCTGCGGTCCGGCCGTCCATCCGACGCTTCACTCTTGCCTGCGCCGGCCGACCGTCAAGAGCGCTGCGCGTCCCTCCGGGATACCCCTCCGGGGCACTCCTGACGGCCACCCGCCTCCGGCATCGCGCCGCTTATCGGATGGATGGCCTCAGAGAATGCTCCCCTCGGGAAGAGTTCCGATCAGCGGCCCCTGCCGGACGCTCACCGGAGCGCTACATCGCGTAGGTGATGACGACGGATGAGAGCTTCCGCGACGTTCACGTCCACCGACGACGTGTGCACGGCCCTCCTCGCCTTCGTCGGTTCGATCGCCGCCGGCGGACACTCCGAGTCGATCGCTATTCCCGCGCTGCGCGTGGATGGGCAGGTCATGGAAGTACGGATGACGGTGAACGCCAACAGCGCGTTCGTCGTCGTCCCAGTCGATGCCGACGCGCAAGACGAGCGCGCCCTTCTGGCAGCCTCAAAGTCGGTAGTCAGCGAGCTGCGCAAGCGAAGCGCGGCCAGCCGTCAGGATGCCGAGCGGCGCTGACAGGAGTTGCTCGACTCGCTCCGCTCACGCTCACCGTCTCGGCACTTCGTGTCTAAAGTGGCGGTGCGGTTGAGAAGTGGGGACCTCGACGCCGCGCGCGGCAGACCGACGAGGGGTCGTCGGTGTCGCTCTGCTCTCGGCCGCGTCACACAGCGCGGCCGAGAGCACCACTCGCCGGCTGCTGCTCAGGGCCGTCAACCCTCCTCCCGTGGGCACAGTCGGCACCTATGGTCGGGCATGTACGGAGTGCCGTTCGCTCCGGCCCCAGTGCTCCCGGCTCGGATGCGGCTCGGCCCCTGAGCCGGGAGTAGCGGCCCGGCCCCGCGTCGGGGGATGCCGGGTCGGGCCGCTTCCCAGGGGAAGAAGCCGCACCCGAGCGAAACGACACCAGGCGTAACGTGCGGTGGTTATGCTCCGCGCATGATCGACTTCAGCTCCGCCGAGATGGCGACAGTCGAGTACGTCGAGGACCAGTGGCGCCTCACGATTCTCGACGGGACCGGCACCACGTTGGCCGAGACCGGGCTTCCGCTTTTCGGCCCCGAGAACTTCTTCGTTCGCGCCAGCTCTGACCGGCCGGCGGGCCTGGATTACGTGGGGCCGTTCTTGAACAAGCGCGGCCTGTACTACACCCAGTGGACCGGTCGCGGCCGAGACGGATGGAGCACACAGCTCCACTACTGACGAGCACACGTTGCGCGGGCAGACGTCCAGGATGATGAGCACATGTCGCGCAACACTGAGCCGTTGGCCGGTCAAATGGTCTGGCTCGTCCGCTGGATCCAATCGCGTGACGGCTGGTCGCACGAGACCATCAGCGGCGCTTTTCAGGAGCGCACCGACACGTGCTGGCGCGTCTGGGTGAACGAGGAGCTGCGCGAACTTCCCTCACAGGACTGGTCCCCCTACAAGCCGTGACGCCGACGGTGGTCCACGCTCAGCTGTGGTCAGTGACGGATCGCGGAAGCGCGCCAGCCTTCGTCCTTGACCCAGCGGAACCCAATCCAGCAAGTCTGCGGCTCCGGCGCGTCTGCGGCCGCGTCCAGGGCGACCCGAAACGTGGCAGGTGTCGCGCCGTCGATGATCGTGAACTCCGAATCGCGGTCCGCGAGCGCCCCGCACGCATCGCGCAAGCCTGCACTGTCTGACTCGGTGTTCGCGGGAAGAAGCTTCGCGATCGCCGGATCATCGTTCAACACGGGCACGAGCTCGTACACCAGCTCCTGGCCACTCCCCGACGGCGGCACCGCTCCCGACGTCGAGTCATCGAGCGACCCGACCGCAAACATGAAGACAGCGACGACGCCGGCCAGCACCGACGTCAGCAGAACGAGTAGGACCACGGTGACGCCACGATGGTGCCGCGGCGGTGAAGGAAGATCCTCCGCCTCGTCGTACGCCCCCACCGCTTCCCCTCCGCCGACAGGTCCTCCCGACCCCGGCTCACCAGAGATACCAGACCTGAACGACCAACCATCACGCACTATCCCCATCGCCCTCCCCCGTTTGGCTGATGCTCGGCAGATCACTCAGGAACCGATGTGTATGATTCCGCATGGATTGAGCGGGGACCTGGACCGCCGATCTTTGGCTTGTGACGCGAGAGCGCCAAGCCCGCCGGCGGGGGTGCGCCGACCCGAACGGCGCGCCCTCAGCCGCGCCACGATGCCAAGCTCGGTTCATCAGCTCGATGGCGTGGCGTCCGATCGGCGTCAGGTCGACCACGACTCGTCTTGGCGTGGCCGTGCCGGCCTGCCAGGGTCATGGCCATGGAGATCACAGATGATGTCGAGCGGGCCGAATGGCTTGGGCTGCGCATGCAGCGAGAGCGAAGCTGGGCACGAGTCGGCTCGGTCGCCGGATACGGGTTCGAGGCGTACGCCCGTGTCCTTCACCCTCGACCTGACGGCGATGACATTTGGGAACGCCAGCGGTGGGCGGACGTTGCTGCTACTGCCGGCAAGGTCATGCACCCGCTCGTCCAGTGGGAACGGCTCCTAGGCAGGGACGAGCCGCGCGGCGGCACAAGTGACGTCGGACGACTCGATCCGCAAGTACTCGCCGCCCTCGCACCCATCCTCAGTTCGGCGACCACTACGCCCGGCGATGCGCTCGCGGCGTACTGGGTCGGTGGGACCGGCCAGAACCTCCTCGGCAGGCCGGTCAGCATTGACCGATACGACTACATACTGGCCGCCACGAGCATGGCGGAGCTTGCCGAACCCGGATGGGGTCCCGAGATTGGCCTCCGCGGCGAGGAAGCGCCGCAACTACTCTGGCCTGAAGATCACGCCTGGGTGCTCGCCACCGAGATCGACTGGGACTCCACCATCGTCGCCGGCTCGCACACGCTCGTAAGCGCGATCCTCACTGACGGCCGATTCGAGGCCTTCCCCGTCGATGAGGACTCCGACCTGTCGTGGAACGGTGACACGATCAACCGTCCCAAAGTCCAGGAACCGTCCTAGGAGAGCGCGAAGGACAGCGATCGCGACGTCAGTGAGTGATTGAGGCCGCCTGCCATCCGCTCCGAGTTCGAGTCGTCGCATCGTTCTACGGTGCAAGCGACGCCTACCGATCGGGAGGCCGAAGGTACGCGGACAGGGTGAAGGCGGGCGGCCCATGGGTCACCCGCCTTCACACTCGCGGACGCGGAGCGCCTCTTGCGGTGACCCTACGGAGCCAGGATGTAGGACATGCCCACGACGTCCTGCACAGTTCGCGTGTTGTAGACGCCAGGTCCGGCGGCACCGTTCATCTCGGTGATGTTGATGTAGAGGCCGTCAGCGCGCTGCTCGACGGAATCGACCCAGGCGACGTGACCGTAGGTGGGGTCCGCCCCCTGCACGCCGGGCTCGAAGACGACGATGCTGCGAGCCTGAGCATCCAGGACGGTAGTCCAGCCGTTCGCGGCGGCGCTGGTGTCCCAGTCGAGGGCGTTGCCGTAGATGGCGGGACGCAGCCCGGTCGCCTCGAAGAACTTTTCCTTCGCACCCCATGTGCACTGACCGGCAGCGCCGCTGTTCGCTCCCTCGGTAACGCCAGTGGCGCGGCCGGAGTCAGCGACGGCGGTGGTTGTCTGAGTTGTGGTGTCCGCGAAGGCCGGCGCGGCGCCCACGATCGGGACTGCGACGGTGAGTGATGCTGCGAGCAGGCCCGCAGCGATGCGGGACCGGCGGAAGCCGTGTCCCGGGTGGTTCTGACGGTTGGCCGAGCTGGTGTCGAATTCGTTGCTCGTGCTGGTGCGCATGATGTACTCCTTCGTCTCTTCTTGCTTCCCTTGAACACCCTCCACGCTGCCACTCATACGGCTCCCATCACCGAAATGGAGGAAGCGGCCACGTAGCGCCCACCTCCCACCCAGGCGCGAAGCAGCGCCCGCCACGCACTGCGAGCGACCGCACCGGAGGGTGACGGGGGCTCCGTCTAGCTGAGGTACACCCCAACCGGACGTCAGGCACCATGGCCGAAGCGCGTCCGAATAGGGCCGTGTCGGACCTTGTCTGACACTTGCCCCTGCGGCTCTTAGACTTCAACTGGACAAGTAGGGGTCGGAGGCGGCATGTCGGGTCAGAGGGTCGGGTACGTGCGGGTGAGCACGTTGGATCAGAGCACGGTGCGCCAGCTCGACGGCCTGACGCTGGATCGGGTGTTCGAGGACAAGGCCTCCGGCAAGGACGTGAACCGTCCGCAGCTCGAAGAGATGATCGGGTTCGTCCGCGACGGAGACACGGTGCTCGTGCACTCGATGGACCGGCTCGCAAGGAACCTAGAAGACCTCCGCCGGCTCGTGCGCCGACTGACGGACAAGAAGGTCCGGGTCGAGTTCGTCAAGGAACAGCTCACCTTCACTGGTGAGGACAGCGCGATGGCGAACCTGCTGCTGAACATGATGGGCGCGTTCGCAGAGTTCGAACGCGAACTCATTCGGGAGCGTCAACGCGAGGGCATCGCTTTGGCCAAGCAGCGCGGCGTCTACCGAGGCCGCGCCCGCTCGCTTACCCTCGCGCAGGTCGCGGAGCTGCGCGAGCGGGCTGGTGCCGGCGTGCCGAAGACGACGTTGGCAAAGAAATATGGCATCAGCCGGGAGACGGTGTACGCCTACCTTCGCGCCTCGACATCGGCGCTACAAGCGTCTGAAGAGTGACGGGGCGCTGACATGGTGAGCACTGTCGGAGTCGTTCATGGCGCGGGAGGAAGCTGATGACAACACAGATGTTCCCTGGCGAGATCGGGTCGATGCCGGAATTGGGTTCGTCCGCGATTGCGACGTTCCGGCCCGCAACAGAGCTTCCGACTCCTGTGCGGTTTGTCGACGGCTTCGATCTCTTCGTTCAGTTCCTGCAACGCCATGGCGTGGACCCAGAGAGCCTTGCTGGTGACGTGTCGGGAGTGTGGCTCTTCCTGGCCAAGCATCCGACCGCCTTGACGACGCCAGAGATTGCCGACGCCGCAGCCCGGTTCGTCGGGAACGTGATCGCGGTGGTGCATCCCGCGGCGACCTGGCGAGTCACCAACGAGCCGGAAATCGGGACGAACGTCCGCTCCATTCCGGTCGCCGCCCTCGTGCGAACCATGGTGCAGCGTCCCGAGCAGCGGGAACCGTTCCTCGAGATGCTGTCCACCTGGGATCAAGAAGACCTCGACGACCGCGAAATCACCGCGCTCGCTCACGATGTCACTCCACCGCCGTTCACGGTTCCACCGGTTCCGTTCCAACGCGCCGCCTTCCCTCCCATCGAGTTCCGCGACGACAACGGCCACGTCATCGAATACGGGCAGCGCTGGCCCGACCACCACCCACCTGACGACGCGTACTCCCGCGTCTCCCACCCAGAACGCTTCGCACCCCTACGCCATGACGTCGACGCCCTGGCCGACTACCTCCACCGCTGGTACTCCGTCGACGTCCGCCACCTCGACCACGACGGGACACAGCAGATCCGGTTGCAGCCTCGCGCCGGAACCCCGATCACCGTCACTGCAACCGACGAATCAGTCCAAGTGGAAGCAGGCGTCTTCTTCCGCGCCACCCTGCCGAACTGCTCCTGCGATGCCTGCGACGAATCAGCAGAAACCGCCGCCGACCGCCTCGAAGAAGCCGTCCTTTCCATCGCCGCGGGCGGCTTCCGCGAGACGTACCCCCTCGGAAGTCGCCGGTGGCTGCACACCCAGCTCCACGCCGTTGACGGCAGCGGCTACACCGGCAGCAGTGGCGCCCCCGACAGAGACCTCACCACCGACGACCTCGAACACGCCACCACGACCCTGCGCCAACTCGACAACGGCTGGTGGCCCGCCTGGCCCCTCCGCACCCCCAACTCGCCAGACCGAACAGGCGACGACGAAACGACGAACGACCGAACCTGACGAGCGGCTCCAACTGCTTCGTTAGACGCCCCGCCACCTGGCTCCCCACCGGACGGGTCGCCACCACCCGTCCTCTGAACCCACGTTCGCGTACGAATCGCATGGCTAGCCTGGCTGAGTGGACTTCATCGGGTTGGCGCCCCAGCACTTTGACACCGCGCTCGGCACGGTACTGACCACAGCCGTGCAGGCGCAGGGCTGGAGCGCACAGAAGGTAGCCGTGTTCGCACGGCTCCGACCGCGCACCGTCCGACGCATCCTGACCGGCAAAACCTCGGCCGGCACCGTACAACTGCACCGCCTCCTGCAAGTCCTGCAACTCGACCATGACGCCACGATGCGCACCGTCTACATCGAAGCGCGAGTCGCGCAGCTGGCCGCGGACACCGAAGCAGCCGAGGACCGCGACCGCCCCCGGGACATGCTCGGATGATGACCGGCAACGACCTCGCCGTTCTTCTCAACCCCTTCGTCATCACCGGGGTCGTCGTCCTCGTCGCGATGATCCTCGGTGGGCCGTGGCTGCGCGAGCGGTACATCTTCCGCGAGCTCAACCGCGACACCGGCGTCACCCGACACCAGCCCACCGCCCTTTTCACCCCAGGCCGGGCCGGCAATCCGCCGCTGGTGTATTTCCTGGAACTGCACTACGCCGAACGCCTCGACACAGTGCTGATGCTGCACCGCGTCGGCGCCATCGCGAGCCTCCACGACGGCTCCATGACCATGCACGACCGCGCCGGACGCCTCCTCACCCACCTCAGCGCGCTCGACGTCGCCTACTATCGCCGCCTCAACGACACAGCCCCGCAACCACCCAACCCGGGATAGACAAGCCGGCCTGGCGCTCGGCCTTCCCTGCCCCGTTTCACGCCCCCTCAGCGGAATCACCACCGGACAGGTCTAACGAGACGGCCCCGCCCGCGCCACGCCGCGGCGGCGCACGCAACTCGCGTGCGACCGGTTGACGACCCCCTACCGGACGCTGGATAGCAGTGGGTAGTTTTACCGTCCGGACGACGATCCCCATATGGGACGCCGTTCTACCTTGCGTTGCGCAACCGCAGACGATCGACGGTGACGCCGACCGCGACGGTGACTGCGGCGGCGACCAAGCCCCATCCGAGCCCGAGCGTGTATGTTCCCCTGCTCGGGTCAGCCCAGTTCTCGATCTCCGGGCGTCTGGCGAAAGCAGCAGCGTTGAGCTGGGTTGCCACGAAGGCGACAACAAGAGTCACCAGCGCAAACACCACCAGCGAAGCCAGAACCCACATCAGGAGCTGCCGACGTCGACTCCGCGCGTTCCCCGGAACAGTCATGTGCTGAGCGTACGAACTGGACCGCCGTGGCGCACTAGCCGCGGTGCAAAACGTCAACGATCAACCGGTCATCCTCCGTCTCTCGACGAAGGAGCAGGGCGTCCGGTGGTCGATCCCGATACGGGACGCGCGCCAGCACTGTGATACCTCGCGCCACGGTGACCGAACGACGTCGGAACCGACGAGGATCCGAGGCGTGAAGAACAGCAGTGACGGTGAGCACTACCTCCTCCTCAGGACAGCCCTCTGGGCAGACGCCACCGACGTCGTTGGAATCTATGGCAGCGAGCAGCGCGCTCGGGAAGCAGCAGGTTCCTCTACGGGACCCGATCAGTGGACGCTCGAGGAGTGGAGAGGAGACGTGCGCCGCAGCAGTCTCCAGCTCCAGGCCGCTACGCGCTCACGCTGACGCAATGGAGTTGCACGGCTACAGTCACGAAGGAGGGTCGCGATGCGGCGACCGCTGGGGAGGTCGCTGTGGGCGAATCGAATGATGGCCGCTTCAAGAAGCTGCCCGATCGGATCGAGCCGGCTCAGCAGACCGTGAGCGTCCCGGCCAGCGAAGACGACTCCACGACGCCACCGCAACCGCCGGCCGGCGTTCCTGACCTCGTGATCGCGACTCGCGTGGCGGACGCCGCCACGATGACCGGCCTTCTCCGCCGTACGGCGGGGCGCGTTGCACTGACGGTCGTCGTCGTCGCGGCCGGCCTCGTCACCGTCCTCGCCGCGCTCAACCTGCGCCTGTAACCAGACCGATCAGCCGTGAGCGAGGACGGCGCGTCCGACAGCGGCGCCTCTCGACTCGCCCACCGAACATTCCGGGGATCCCATGCTCAGAGCACTTTCGTCCACTTCCATGTTCTGGATCGGTGTCGCCGGGATTCTCCTGGGCATCGTCTTCGGCACGATCGTGCCGTTCTGGATCGCCCCCTACCAAGCCAACGGATCACCCACCGTCGAACAGATCATCAGCACCATCCCGGTCCTCACACGAATCGCGGAGGGCATCGGCTACTCGTTCGTCGCAGGAGCCTTCGTCGTTCGCCACTTCGAGAAGCGCGAACTCGTCGACGCTCGACGGTCCGTGCACTTCGTCGGCCGAGCAGCCCGGAAAGACGAGCAGTAGCCCCTCCGAGCAGTCCGCTGAAAGCGTCCCGCGGATCGATCCCCTTACAGGACACTCTCGGTCGCGAGTCGGTAGCTCCTCGTGGTGAGAGCCGCGTCACGCCTACTTTTCTCCCGTGGGAGAACTCAAGGTAACGAGCTCGGCGGCGGTCGAGGCCGCTTCACGTCGCGCCGAGGGGTGGATACGCCGTGGTTGAACGCCTGGACAGTTGGGACCCGAGCAGACTCTCGCCGGACCGGCAGACACCACCCCGCCAACGACGGTTGGTGAGACTGTCGATCGCGCTGGGAGCTCTAGCCGTCGTGGCGGCCGCGGTTCTGTGGGTGGGTGATCTGCTGTTCGGAGTGCATGGCCCTTCCCACTACGTCAGCATCACCAACGACACCGGAGCCTCACTCACCTGGTCCTGCTCCTGGTCCGATCTTCACCTCGCCGCCGGGGAGACAGGTCAGCTGCGAATCCTCGACCAGCCCGACCAGGACTACGGCTGCGTCCCACAAGCAGCGACCCCCTTCGTAGCGGCGGCGCACAACAACGACATCTGCCCGTCACTGACCTCTATGACCGAGGGAAGGCAGTTCACGGCAACCGACTTCGCGAAGACCTACCGCTGCCCGTAGCTGGATACGCGACCGGTGAACGATCCCCTAACGGGACGACCCAAGTCCGATCGAAGGTCAGTAGGCGACGTCAGCGGGCGCTGGCTTCCCGACTCGGCTGTGATCGGGCCGACGGGCTCGGTAGGAAGATCCGGCCAGGAGGACACCTGCAGTCACAGCAGCTAGCGACGTGGCGACGCCGGTAAAGGGCAAGGTGTCCGCGACATCCCACGGGAGAAAGAACGCTCCAGGGTCGGTGAGGGGGTTGATGACCATGAGGAGCCCAACACCAATCAGCGTGACGGGTCGTCCTGGCGAGAGTACGAAGGCGCCGAATATCACGAGCGGGAAGGCGACGGCCCAGACGATCGTTGTGGCGATCCACGTGAAGTCTGACTGTGTGGCGCTGTAGCAACCCTCGTTCAGGCCACCGAGGCACGAGCTCCAGTGCACCAGGAACGCGGCGGCACCAGCAGCCCCGAGCAAGGCGATTGTCCATCCAACCAACTGGCCTGACGTCGCGAGTCGCTTCATGGGCTCAACATAGAACTCGAAGGTGAACCTGAGCTAGATCCACACGGTCGAAGCGAAGGCCACCGCCCCCTCGCCCCGATGAACGATCTCCATACGGAACAAGCGGTCGTTCGACCGTGCCGTGGGCTGCTCAACCGATGATCATGGCGGTACGCAGAGCGAGAACCCAGCTGGTGACGGCGCCGACCACGCCCAAGGCGAGCAACAGCCACCTCCATCGAGCGTGAGAGCGCCTGCTGGCGCGCATCGCTACGACCAGGAGAACAAGGGTCGCGAGGGCGACAGAGCACAGAGCCGGCCACGCGACGTCAAACCCCGTGCACTGAGGCGGAAGGGACTCGTTGCACGCGAACGAGAATCCGTCGAGGAAGACGCCCGCGACGAGGGCGAGGAGAGTGATTGCGCCCGCGATCGCTGCGGAAGCCTTGAGCGACAGCGTCTGCACAACATCACTATCGGACCAACGGGTGAACGGCAGGAGCGCGCTGGACCACTCGGGTCAGATCCGCATCGGTGAACGATCCTCTTACGGGACGGCCATTGCGCTGACCGGGAGACTCTCCGGCTAACGTGGCTACATGCGGCAAATCGTCCATCTTCATCGGAGGGCCGCTCTCTGTGCTGTACCCGTCGGCGTGGTGCTGGGTGCGCTGCTCGGTCTGGGATTGGTCCTTACGGGTAACTCCGACTTCCGCGAACAGGGCGGGTGGGGCGCCTTCGCCTACTTGATTATGGTGGGCGCCATTATCGGTGGGGTCAGTGCCCTGGCTGCCGTCGCCGGAGGATTCGTGGCGATTCTGATCACTCTGCGGTCGGGACGAGCCACCGAGTCGTCCCCGCTGATCAGCCCTATTGGGCCGGCCGTAGGGTCGAGCGTTCCGTGGGTTGTTGCGGCCGGCGTAGCTGCCGTCGTGGGTGATCCGATGACGGCGGGGATCGCTGTCGGTCTCGGTGTCGTGGCGGCTGTAGTCGGCGGGGTGAGTGCTGCACTACTTCTTCGAGGGGTGAAGTACTCGAGCATCACTACTGCGGCTGACGATTCCGGCGCGCTCACGTCGGTTGTGCAGACGAACTCGAAGACCTGAACGTTCACGGTCATCTGCACGAGGTTTGGGACGCAGCGACGAGCTGTGCAGGCGACCGTGAGGAACGACAGGCGCTCGGTGTCGCGTCTGCGTGCACCGATGAACGATCGTCCACCGGGACGGTCGGCGGACTAGCATTTTCAGCATGGGGCGACGCCAGCACACTAAGGCTCTAGTCCGGTTGGCGTGCGCGGGTACGCTCATGGGCATCTCACTGTGGGTGACCTGGACGACGTCGTCCTACTGGCAGCCATGCACAGGCGCTAGATGGAATGAAATGAACCCGTCCTGCGCTGAGGCCATGTCGTCATACGACCTCATGCCCCTTCTGTATCTCTGGGGCGCCCTCGCTCTCGTCGTTGTAGCTCTGGTGGTCGCACGCCTCGTTCCCTAGGTTCCCGCAGGGGTAGCGACGGTTGCAGCAGTTGTTCTCGCCTGCCCTGTGGCAGACCCAGGATTCTTCTGGGTCGAATGGGGCAGCGCCGACAGCACTCCCGGACACGGCCTCTGGACAGCGTGCTGGATTGCAGCAGCCGGTCTAGCCCTCGTCTACCCGTCACGCACCCGGAACCCGAGTATTCGCACAAACACGCCGGATGGAGCAGCTACTACACCGTCCGTCGCTATCTGATCGTTCGGCCCGGTGCACTCCGGGCTGAACACTGCGACGCGATTCGCTTGCGGTGACGCGCTTGCCAGTGGGTCAGGGCAGGCAGCGGAAGGGACGGCGACGGCGCGCGAGAACGAGCAGTGGCCCAAAACGTCGGACCGTCGAACGATTCCCGCACGAGACGTCTCCCGTAGCGATGCCGGTGAGAGCGGCACACCTAGACTCCTGCGCATGACCGCTTCGTCATCCGTGGACGTGCCGCGGCGCCGACGCCGTTCGGCTCGTCGCCGCCTGTCCTTCTTCGGTGTCCTCGGCGAGCTGCTGATGACCGCAGGGGTCCTCGTTCTGCTGTTCCTCGCCTGGCAGCTGTGGTGGAACGACGCCGTAATCGCAGGCCGGCAGGAAGATCAAGCGGCCGAGCTGCGCCAGAGCTGGGGTGATGACGCCCCGTCCGCTGAGGCGCCGTCCGAGCCGAGTGCTGAGCCGGCCGCCCCCGGCGACCCAGTGATCGCGCCAGTCGCAGCTCTAGACACCACGTTCGGCAACCTCTATATCCCCCGGTACGGCGAGGGGTGGGTGCGCACGATCGCTGAGGGCGTCGACGCGGAGAACGTGCTCGACGTGGGCAGTATCGGCCACTACCCGGGAACGCAGATGCCCGGCGAAGTGGGGAACTTCGCGATCGCCGCGCACCGCTCCGCCGCCGGCGGAGGAATGCACCTCATCGATGAGCTGCAACTGGGTGATGCGATCTACATCGAGACCGCCGACGGCTGGTACACCTACCGGTTCCGGAACCTCGAATACGTGCAGCCCTCCGAAGTGCAGGTCATCGATCCGGTCCCCTGGACGAGCGACGTCGCTCCGACCGACCGCCTCATCACGATGACGAGCTGCAATCCGCTGCTGTCGACCGCGGAGCGGATCATCGCCTACGGCGTCTTCGAGTCGTGGCAGCCCCGCTCCGCCGGAGCGCCCGCCGAGCTCGCCGCGTCCCTCGCGACCTGACGTCCGGCGTGGTCGCCGGCGCCCTGACGAGGGCGGCGAGCCGATTTCGTGCTGCGGCAGACGTTTGCGGGTCGGGTGGACATGTACAGGATGAACCCGCTTTCGAAGGAGCCCGTCATGACTGCCGCCCCTGACCGAGACCCCCTGGACGTCCTGCTGAATGAGTCCAGCCCCCGCACATCGACAGTGACGGACGACGTCGCCGCCGAGCTGGCCGAGCTGCAACAGCTCGCGGCGGCAGAGGCCCGCGTCAGCCGCCACCGCTGGGCCCGTCCTGCGGTCGCCGGAGTCGCTTCGCTGGTACTACTCGGTGGCATGGCGACAGCGGCCGCCGCGGCGACGGGCGCGTGGTCGCCGTGGGCGGAGACGCCGGACGCCTCGATCACCTATTCGCTGCCCAGCGGTGTCCAATGCGAGGAGCGCATGGGAGACGTTCAAGGGACCGATCCGGCGGCCGTCGCCGTAGTCGAGAACTTCTACCAGACGACCGACATCGACGCTCTCCTCAGCGACGGTGCGCTCGAGGAGACCGTCGCGCAACTGCGCACCGAGGACCAATCCTTCATCAACGCTGACGGATCCCGCACGTCGGCCGGCTACGGCACCGAGTTCTACAACGCCGACCGGGAGTACTCGACCGCGGTTGGACGCATCATCAGCAACGCCCTCGACGCCGAACTCACTGCGCAGAACGTCGACGTCGACGCCGCGAACATCAGCATCGCCGGCGAAGCCCACTGCCCCGGAGCGACCTGGTGACCCGCAGGAAGATCGATGAGGCGGAGCAACTCACCGAGGCCCTGCGCGTCGCCTCGCCCGACCTGCTCAAGTACCTACAACGCCGCCTCCCTCTCGAGGACGCCGCCGACGCGCTCGCGGACGTCATGCTCACCGCATGGCGCCGTGTCAGCGCCCTCCCCCGCACCGCGGAGGAGTCGAGGATGTGGCTGTTCGGCATCGCCCGGAACGTCCTCTCGAACAGCACTCGCACCGAGAGCAGACGAGCTGACCTCTCCGGCCGGCTCCGCGGCGTCCTCGCGACCGCTCCCACGGAGGGACGCCCAGCCGACGAAGGAGTCGACGTGCGCGACGCGATCGACAGGCTCGCGCCAGAACAGGCCGAACTCGTCCACCTCATCCACTGGGACGGCTTCTCCATCACCGAAGCAGGACACCTCCTCGGCGTCCCCGCGTCCACCGCACGTACCCGCTACCAACGAGCACGAGAAGACCTGCGGTCGACCCTGGCGACATCACCAGCACGCGATGACGACGCCAAGCCCCTCCGAGCGGTCCGCTGAAAGCGTCCCGCAGATCGATCCCCTTACGGGACGCGCGCCATCGAAGTGGCACTTTGTGCCGGACCCATCGCGGGGCTCTGCGGCCAGCGAGGATCCGTGGTGTGAGCATCAGCATCGACGGGGAGCACTACCTACTTCTGCGAAGCGCCTTTTGGGCCGAGACGCCGGATGTCATCGGGATCTACGGCTGCGCCGAGCGGGCCCGGGAAGCGGCCGGGGAAGCAGTGGGCGCGTCGCCCGGTCCCGATCGATGGGTTCTTGAGACGTGGAGCGGAGGTGAGCTGCGCAGCAGCGTTCGGCTCGGATGACGTTCGGGCAGCACGCTGGTGGCTCTACTGTGGCGGTGCGGTCGAGAAGTGGGGACTTCGCCGTGAGCAGCACCCGCAGGCTCAGCGGTGCTGCACCCAGATGTTCGGCTCCACATAGATCCCCTCGTCCGCGTCGCGGTCGACGCGCAGCGTCGAGAGGCCGCCGGGGATGACGTACTCCCCTGACGCCGGCAGGGCGATTCCGGTCCACTCCTCCCACTGGGCGACCGTGCCGGTCATCACCTGCGATCGCGGGGCGACGTCGAGGATGGTCGCTCCCATTCGCACGTGTGTGCGCAGCCACGGGTCCAGCGGCAGCCCGTCCTCTCGGGTCCAGGCCGCGTAGACGTCGATCGGGGTCAGCGGGTAGCGCGGCTTCATCGTCGGGCGCAGCGGCACGATCACGTGGTCGTAGCCGACGGTGATGCTGAGGTCGCGGAACGCGCCGAGCAGCGTCCCGGCGAGGCCGGCGCCGGTGCGGTCCGGGTGCACCTGCGCGGCGCAGACGACGAGGGTCGTCGCCTCGCCCTCCTCCTCGAGTGACCGGCGGAGGGAGTCGCCGTACCCGGCAGGCAGACCCTCCCGGGTGACGTCCCACCGGATCGGCACCGCCCAGCCCGCAGCGACCGGCACGTCTTCATCGAGGACCACGAGCTCGAACCGGGTGAACTGTTCGCGCACCTGCGGCAGGTGCTCCTCCGCGAGGCGGTCGGCAGAGATGAACGCCAGCCACCCCGAGCTGAACAGCGCCTCTACCTGCGCGTCGTCGCGCGCTCGCGCGCTCAACACCTCTGTCGACGTCATGGGCTCAGTCTGCGCGCAGGACGGCCGGCAGAAGATTCCCAAGCGGACGCGACGCGATCACGTCCTACATTCAGCACCCGAAGGCTGCAGAGGGTGAGAGCGAGCCCACCTAGAGTGATCAACGTGCCCTCGCTGACAGACCATGACGCCGAATACCGAGAGGTGCTCATGTCTCCCTTGCGCACCAGTTCCGGCTACCTCCCCAAGATGGGTGGAGGGGTTGAGGTTGACCTTGACGGATTCACGAGCCTCTACGGGTCCGACCCGCTGTACCACTGGATGGGTTTTGACTCGCCACTCATGTTCGCCGCACACAAGGCCGCTGGCGGGATGACCTCGCTCTACCGGCAACTCGGCATTGGAAGCGAGCGATTGGTCCGCCACGTACTCCGCGACCAGCTCGCCCTGTCCGAGGAACAAGTTCGATGGAGCTACGAGTTTCCATACGGGGGTGCAGTACGACTGATCACATTGGATGGCCGTATCGAAATTGACGCCGTGAAGGACACAGCGGCAGCCGAGCGTCTTAGAAATTGGATTACTGAACAGCAAAAGGCCCTCAAGATTTCGGTACCTCTCCGTGGTGCCGTATTAGAAGTCCGTCAAGGCTACAAGAGCGCCGACAGTAAGCGTCAAAATGGAGATTTGGCTTCCTCCGTACAGGCCGTAGCTCACGGATATCTCCCGGTACTTGCCATCATGAGCACGCAAATCAATCAGACTGTTCGAAATCGATATACGTTGGGTCGATGGGCTGTCCTCGCTGGCACGACCGGCACCGCCGACACAATGACATCGACTTTTGCCTTTTTCAAGAATGTTGTGGGTTATGACCTCGCGGCATTTTTTGAGCGCAACGCCTCGGTACTACGCACAGAAACGCACGTGGTCCTCAAACACCTTTTGGAAGCAAAATGACTATTCTTGAACGAGTTGCGCGAGATAGTGTTGCGCGTAACGAGTACATGACTTTTCGCGCCAACGCCGGGGTGGGTCGACATGGTTGGCTGCGTCTTACCCCCGCCTACGGTGTCAAGGTAGTGCGCGAACGGCTCGAGCTACTCGAACCAGGGTCCGTTGTAACAGACCCGTTTAGTGGCACTGGAACCACTCCCCTTGCAGCAGCGGAGTACGGCCACCTGGGGCAATCAGTCGATGTGAATCCATTTCTTGTATGGCTTGGAAATGCGAAAACTCGCGACTATCAAGAGGATATTGAGGCGACTCTTCTTGGGGCAGTTTCAGACGTAGTTGATACCGCTCAGTCTTTTCCTGCACGAGACCGCCTTTGGCAGCCTGATATCTTTCGAATCGAGCGCTGGTGGAGCCCTGGATCCCTCCACGGTCTGCGCACGCTTCGGGCGAGCATCGACACCTACAATGGCGACATTCGCGACCTACTAGAGATATTGCTGTGCCGCACACTCATCGCAAGCAGCTCAGCCGCATTCAATCATCAAAGCATGAGCTTCAAGGATATAGCGCCTGGGACCCGCTTCAAGGCAACTGATGACGATGCAACAATTGCGCTTTTCCTCGCCGGTGCCGCTGACCTAGCTTCATCGGCCTCTTCCACCCTTGCCGGAAGTGCCGCAGTGCGACTTGGAGATTCCCGCACAGGCCTAGCCGACCTTGAACCAGCCGACCTTGTGCTCACGTCACCACCGTATTGCAATCGCATGTCGTATATTCGAGAGCTCAGACCTTATATGTATTGGACGCGCTATCTCGACGCACCCAGTGACGCGGGTGACTTGGACTGGCGCGCCATCGGTGGCACCTGGGGAACGGCGACGAGCAAGCTCGCTTCCTGGGCTGCTGAGCATCCGACGCCGATCGACTCGCAGCTTCTCGCGGTTTGCGAGAACATCTCCCGCGATGGTGGCAAAAGCGGACCCGTCCTCGCGGCGTATGTCCATAAGTACCACTACGACATGTGGCTTCACTTCCAAGCCGCCGCCGGCCACGTCAAGCCTGGTGGAAGCGTCTCCTATATCGTAGGAAACAGCACTTTTTCCGGTCACGAGGTACCTGTGCAGAAATGGTACGCGGACATGCTCTCTGCGCTAGGTTATGTCGATGTAACAGTGCAGACGATTCGAAAGCGCAACAGCAACAAAGCCCTTTACGAATACGACGTTTCTGGACGTCGGCCAAGCTTCAGCTAATGAGCCGTGAAGGCGCGTACAGCGTCATTGGGATCACAGCAGGACAGCAGAACGGCTTGATGGCACCAATCACGAAGTTAATGGAGGTCCTGGCTTGACTTGGCACAGCAGCAATTCCGATGCGCTAGAAAAACAATTGGGCATGCTGATCGACGCGACGCGACGCGAGCGAGATTTGACCTCCGCCCGATCTTCGGCAACTCAGACGCGCGCGGGAGTTTTAGTCGGCGCTGCCGGTTTAGTTGGAACTGCAAGCACCCTATCAACAGATCTTATGTGGATTCCATTGCTCGGTTTTGGAGTTGCGGTTGCCCTAGGGATTTGGGCCTTAGTACCGGACAAAGGCCACGCCGTCCCCACTCAAAATTACCTAGACAATGCTACCTCTTACACTCCTGTTGATCTATTGGAAACTATTCTGCGTAAGGAAATTGAGGCAAACGAAGCTAGTGCGAAAGTTGTTTCAGAACGCTCCTGGCTAACGATCGTTGGCTTTATTGTCTTGGTTTTGGCCTTCGGAATAGCAATCTTGTTTAATATCAACGATGCGTTAACCGAACCTAGTCCGCTAAAAGTTATGATTGTTGAGGAATGATGCCAAAGTCCACCGAGCCTTGCCCGCCTGGCTTTTACAGAACAATCTCTGGGAACTGTGTGCCAAATCCCCCCTTGGTGACCAGACTTGGAGAAAGTAAAAAACCCTCAGACTCGAAGTGATGCGGGCGTAACGGTCTACGCACCTGGGCAATCGCTACGATTCACACAGAACACTGTCGACAAAGCTTCGGGTGACCCACCAGTCGTGGTTTCAGTGTGCGGAGTCCGATGAGCATCAAGGTCAACAGTGAGGGCCAGGTGTTCCTTACTCCGCGTGCCTCGATGCGCTGACTGGCCTCGCACCGTCGACCCCAGTACGGGCGGCGCCGTCCGTAAGCTAGGCGCATGTGCGGTCGTTTCGTCGTTAAGGACAACACCGAGGGCTTGCTCCCGGACCTCTTCACGGGCGGCTTCGCCGGAATGCGGCCGAACTTCAACGTGGCGCCGACGTCGCCAGTGACCGTCGTGCGTGAGCGCGACGGGGAGCGGTCGGCGCCGACCGTGCACTGGGGGTTCGTGCCGGTTTGGGCGAAGGACTTCAAGAAGCAGCGGCCGCAGCCGATCAACGCGCGGATCGAGACGGTCGCGAGCTCGCCCATGTTCCGGAAGGCGTTCGCGACGTCGCGGGTGCTGATCCCGGCGGCCGGCTACTACGAGTGGACGGTCACGGAGACGGGGAAGCAGCCGCACTTCATCTACGAGCCCGACGCGGCCCTCGCGATGGCGGGCATCGTGTCGGCGTGGCCGGATCCGTCGAAGGCGGAGGACGATCCGGAGAAGTGGCGCCTGTCGACGGCGATCATCACCCGCGACTCGCATGTAGCGCCGGGTGAGGTCCACGACCGGATGCCGGCATGCATCACGCCGGACGGGTACGACGACTGGCTCGGCGGACACCTCGACGTCGACGCTCTGATGCAGCTGCTCGACCGGGAGTCGTACGCGGTCGCGCACGACCTCGAGCACTACGAGGTGTCCCGCGACGTGAACAGCGTCCGTAACAACGGACCGCATCTGCTCGATCCGCTCCCTCCCGTAGCGGGAGGCTAGGCGGATGACTCTCGACCCGTCGACGGATGCGCCGGCCGCGGCTGACGGTCACCCGCAGCTCGGGTCCATGCACAAGAACGGTGATCGCCGGTTCGGGATCGCAGGGGCGCGCTCCCAGACTCTTGCGGACCGCGGGACCCCGATGCTGTCGAGCCTGTACCACTCGACGGTCACTGAGCATGTGGGGGCGGTGCGGGTCGGAGACGAGCTGCGGGTGGAGTGGAACGGCACTCAATGGTGGGCGTCGTCACCGGCCGGCGTCGTCGGCCGGCTCTCCTGGTCGAAGAGCCTCCGGATCGACGCGACCCACGTCCTCGAAGGGCGAAGTCCGTACGACGACTCCGGCACTCTGCTGGTGCAGAGCGTCACGGTCGACCGGGAGGGCGCCGTGGTCGACTGTGGCGGCTACGTCGTCCCGGACGGTCACGATCCGGCCGAGTGGTCGACGTCGACGCCGGATGAGTCGGCGCGGGAGCTGCGCATCACGCTGACCCCGAGCGCGCCCGATGCGGTGGCGGCGCAGCCGCCGGCGCCGCGATCCTTTCTCCGTAGGCTCCTCGGGCGCGATCACTGGCGGGCTGCCAGCGGTCGCGGCGGGCGCCGCTGTTGGCGTCGAGCTGGCGTTCGACGTCGGCCAGGATCGCGCGGGCCGCGCTGCACCGGTGCTGGTTAGAGTGCGTCCGTGGTGTTGGTGCTGATGGACGCAGTTGTGATGACCGACTACGGGCAGTTCACGGTGACGCAGACAGGCATGTGGGACGGGGACGCGGACCGGTTCTTCGCCGGTCAGGTCAACGGCTGGGTCGCTGCGGCCGTTCCGGGCGTTGTGCATGTCGTGATGGCGCGACGGTCGGGTGGTTCTGGGGTGCGGGTCGAGCTGTGGGAGCGGGAGCCGGCGCCGAGTGATTGGGACGATGTTGTCGAGGTGTCGGCCGCGTTCCAGGACGGTGATGCCGTCCGGTGGGAAGGGTGGGGCGGCATGTCGGGCGGAGACCTCGCTCTGCCGGCGGGCAGCTATCGCGTGCGGGTGAGCGCTCAGGGCCGTGACGCCGGGAATGCTGACGAGTTCGCGGAGGGGGTGGTCGATCGGTACCTTCTTCAATTCTGGCCAGCTTCGGCAGCGCCCGATGAGGTACTCCGCACACTCAGCGAAAACGCCGAGTACTGGAACGGCGCGTGGGGGCAACGGCAATAGGGAATGCGTGACTGCTAGACATGAGGCGACTACCTTTACCTGCTTGGAGAAACCCTGATGGCGCAGAAGCTCACTCTTATCGATGACCTGGACGGCTCTCCGATCGAGGGTGACGGTGGAACCGTCACGTTCTCGATTGACGGCGCGAACTACGAAATCGATCTGTCGGCAGAGAACACCGCCGAGCTGCGCCGCGTGTTCGAGAAGTACGTCGATGCCGGCCGCCGCGTGCGGCGTGACGGCAACGCCGGCTCCTCGGCTCCTTCGCGCGGGAAGAGTGACCCGGAGCGGTTGAAGGCGATCCGGGAGTGGGCGGCGAAGAACGGCCGCAACGTCTCCGAGCGTGGCCGCATCTCTGCTGAGGTCCAGAAGGCGTACGACGACGCCCACTAGGGCGGCGTTACCGTTGACGCTCGGATGAGCGTCGGACGGGAGGAGTGCCGGTGAGTGTCGTGCGGGAGATGTCGGCCCTGTATCGCGGACCGTGGGGACGCCTGGGCGGCCTGATCACAGCGAACGCGGACGGCAGCGATCGCCAGCGCGTGCGCTCGGCGGTCGCTCGGTCGGTGTTCTCGCGCGGCGGGAAGATGATCCACTACTCTCCCGCCGCCTCGATCTTCGGGGACGGCGACGAGCGCGTCGAGCCGTCGCACGAGCTGCTGGCGTTCGCCGCGCATCAGTACGCGGTGCCAGAGGGGTATCTCACCGGCGCCGATGACAACGAGCTGCGCGACGTCGCCTTGCATCGCGCTCTGAACGCGAAGCACTTGCACGGGACGCCCGTCCCGGATTCGTTCACGGTGACGACGCGCTGCCCGACGCTCGGAGGCGAGTTGGGCGAGGCCGGCCACGCGGCGACGGCGCTGCGCACAGCGGAGCGCCGATCGCTACTTACCGCGATTCCTTACGCGCTGGTCGGTGTCGCGTTCCCTGGCCTGCTGACCTGGGCCATCTTCGCGAACGGCAACGACGGGCAGCACTGGTTCCTCGGACTCTTCTTCCTCGCGTTGACGGTGGCGAGCGTGTCGGCGGTGGCGCGGCGTGTGATCGCCGCTGTGAGGTTCTTCCGCCTGCCGCCGGCTACGGCGGAGCTGTGGTCGGACCTGCTGCTGAAAGAAGCGATCGCGACCTACTTCCACGACCTCTACTCGGAGGGGTACCTCCCGCGGGCGTGGTTTCACGACACCTTCTGCCGAAACCGGCCGATCACTCGACGGGCCTATGAGCGGCTGGGGACAGAGACTCTGACCCGCTCGATCATCACGTTCGAGGCGCTGAACGGCTTCCCGAAGCTGCGTCGAGCTCGACGGCGCCGGGACGGCGACGGGCAGCCGGCGAACTGACTTGTCTACTTGTCATCAAGTAAGCAAGTCGCCCTGGTCCCGCTGCTCGGCGGCACTCCATCGGGGTCAGTCCCAGCCTCAACTGCGAGGGTGAGGGCATGGCGAATCCCCGCACTCCCCTGGCTCGTGCCGCGCTGGTCAGCAACGGCATGGTCTGGTTCGGCCTGTCGCTGATGTTCGCCAGCATCGCGGGCGAGCAGACGTTCGCGGCGTTCGCCGGCCAGTGGTTCAACGTCCTCGGCTGGGTGCTCCTCGTCGCAGTCGCGATCGGGCTGGCCGTCGTCGGTGTGATCGAGAACCGGAACATCCGGGCGGGGAAGACGCACAAGGCGCGTCCCCGCCGCTGACCACCGCTCGAGCGCGGGTGGCCGTTCCACGCGCGTGACGGGGGGTCGAGGGGGCTCTCCCCCTCGTGCGGGCCGGCCCGTTCCGGGTCGGCCCGCACGCACGCTCAGAGCATGTAGAGGTGGTATCCGACCGCCACGCCCTCGCTGAGGGGTCCGAAGGTGTCGGCGTAGTCCTGTGTCTCGTGGCTGTTGGTGATGAGGTCGAGCGCGACGCGCTCCTCGTCGCTCTCGTCGCTCATCTCGTCGGGCTCGTCCTCCCACTCCCGCAGCACGCGGTGTCCGGAGTCGGTGACACGCCAGAGCGCCCAGAATCCGGCGAACGTGCCGACCGTCTCGCGCTTGAAGACGAGGGCCGTGGCGGTGGGCCAGGCGTGGTGAGCGGCGGCGGTGAGCAGGACGCGCACGGCGACGTGAAGGGCGCGGGTGTCGCCAGACTCGGCGGCGACGTTGACGAACACTTGCGCGGCGCGCAGCGCGGGGGTGTGTCCCCACTCATCGACGTCGGGGGCGGGGGTCGTGGTGGTAGTCATGGTGGGCCTTTCTGCAGAGTCGAGGGAGGAGGGCGGGGACCGGCGGCTGCCGGTCCCCGCGGAGCGGGCTAGTTCAGGGCCGCGGCGTCGGCGGCGGTGGTGTCGCCGGTGACGACCTGCTCGACCGGGGAGAGCGCGTAACCCCAGGCCGCGAGCTGGCGGAAGTGAGCGGCGGCGCGGGCGTCGCCGCGGCGCCAGGACTCTTTGCTCGTGTTCGCCTCCTGCCCTGCGAGGACGACGGCCAGCGCGACCAGGCGGGCCTTCGCGGGGTTCGCCTCGACCAGCGGGGCCAGCGCGTCGGCGTGGTAGCCGGAGGGCTGGGTGACGCCGAGGAGGGTGTGAGCGAGCGCGTTGCCGTTGCCCATCCCGCCCGACACCGACGAGCGGTGCGCGGTCAGTCCCAGGGCGATGACGCGCTCGGCGTCCTTCGGGAGGGTCTTCCGGGACAGGAGCGTCGCGATCCAGTCGCGGCGCACCGTCTCGGCGGCGATCCAGGCGCGGTTGTTCGCGAGGAGGATGCGGCGCTCGGCGGACTTCGCGGCCTTCTCTTCCTCCGTCTCGGGTGCGGCGGGCGCGTTGTAGGCGTAGCTGAATCCGTGGGCGGCGGGGTCCTGGATCGCGTAGGAGACGTGGGTGTTGCCGTCGTAGATGGTGCTCACGAGGACGCCCCGCGGCTCGATGGTCGCGATGTGCTCGACGGTGACGCGCTTGCCGTCCTCCGTGCGCAGCGGGTCGATGACGACCCACGCGCTGCCCTCGCCGTCGACCTGATCGCGGGTGAGGAGGGTGAAGCCTGCGGCCTCCTGGTTCGCCTCCTCCACGAGGACGGCGATGTGGCGGGCGCGCGCCTTGCGGTGGCGCTCTGCGGTGTGGGTGAACTGGCTCGGGTTGGTGGTGGCGACGGTGATGAGGTCGGCGCGGGCTTCCTCGTCGTCCTCAAATTCGAGGATGATCGCGGCCTGGTCCAGGGTCAGCTCGTGCTCGTGCAGCGCGGTCCGCGCGACTGCGGACTCCTCGACCGCCAGTCCCGCTTTCACGGTCGCGGCCTTGGTGCCGGTGCGCTTGGCGATGCTCGCGGCCGACAGGCCCTCGAACGACAGCTGCGCCCACGCGGCGGTGCGGTCGGCGGTGGTGAGTTCGGCGCGCTGGTCGTTCTCGATGATCTGCTGCACGATCCGCTCGGCGGTCTTGTCGTCGCCCTCCACGACGTAGACAGGGATCGTCGCGAGGCCGATTTCACGGCTCGCGAGGGTCCGGCGCTGCCCCGCGCGGACGATGACGTTGCCGTGCTCGTCGCGGCGTCCGAGCACAGGCGACAGGATCCCGCTCTGACGGATGGAGTCGATGAACTCCTTGGTCAGCGGGGCGCTGGTGCGGACGTTCTGCTCGATCACGAGGGCGGTCGGGTCGATGTGCTCGATGGTCCCGGTTGCGGTGGTGTTCACGATGGTTTCTCCTCAATCAATGTGCGATCATTGAGGCGACGGGTCCCGTGGTTCTAGATCAACTACGGGGCTTTTGTCGTCTTCCTGATCGTTTTTCTTTGCCTCTCCGGCGGGATGAAATCAATTGAGTGGAGTCGGCGGAGTGCCGAGCATTTCGGGCGAAATAAGGGCGCTTGCGCCCGCGTCCGAAATGCTCGGCACGTAGCAGACGGAGCGAGATAGATTGAAACCGCGGAGAGGTGAAGAAAACGGGGAAACGGGCCGCGTAGCGGCTTCCCTTCGGCGGTGCTCCGTCACCGCTGCGCGGGCGGAGCTCGCGCCCCCGGAACGGGGATGCCGGGGAGTGTGAGGGGGTCGCCCCTCACGGGCCGGCCCGGAAGGCCGGCCCGCACCGCGCGGCTACCGGTCGGCGGGCTCGTAGCAGTTGGCGCAGTCGCACGGCCCGCCGGGGTTCTCCGTCCGCTCGACGGCCGCGATCTGCGCGGCCTGCTCCGCCGGGGAGAGCGCCTGCCACCCCTCATCCACCCGCCGGTTCGACTCGATGCGTGCCGCGCGCTCGTCCAGCGTCTCCGGGGTCGGGGTGAGGAAAGCGGCCAGGGCCGCGCCGGTGTCCTGCTTCTCGGCGGGGGTGAGGAACGCGATCAGCGCGGCGGCGTAGGCGGTGCCGTCGTCGGTGACCGGGAATCCGCCGGGGGCCCCTTCTCCGGGCAGGGTGAGCGTGTTGCGGATGTGCGCGAGGATCTCGGCGTCCGCGGCGGTCGCGTCGTCGTCGGACTCGGCGCGGCGGGTGTCGAGGATGAGGGCGAGCTGTTCGGCCGTGGCGCGGCCGGTGTCGGTGGGGGTCATGGTGTGGTCCTCTCAGCGGCTCATGAACGGGGCGACGCGGCGGATCGCTGCGCGGCGAGCGTGGGTGACGCAGTGGCGGAACGAGCCGCTGGTGATGCCGTGCAGCTCGTCGGAGTGCCACGCCTCCCAGACACCGGACTTGCGGCGGGTGACGAGCACGGAGGGCGTCGTCCTGGGGTCGGTGCCCACGACGCGGATGCTCACCGCGCGGGTGTTCGCGAGCGTGAGATAGGTCTTAGCCGTGGTCTGCAATTCGGTGGCGGTCTGCATGGTGTGGGTGCTCCCTCTGGCTGATCGTTTTTCTTTGCCTCTCCGGCGGGAAGAACCGTTTGAGTGGAGGCGGCGGAGTGACGCCCATTCCGGGCGAAATAAGGGAGCGCAGCGACCGCGTCCGGAATGGGTGGCGCGGAGCCGGTGGAGCGAAATAGGTTTGAACCGCGGAGAGGTGAAGAAAACGGGGAATCGGGCCGCGTAGCGGCCTCCCCTCGGCGGTGCTCCGTCACCGCTGCGCGGGCGGAGCTCGCGCCCCCGGAACGGGGATGCCGGGGAGTGTGAGGGGGTCGCCCCTCACGGGCCGGCCCGGAGGCCGGCCCTCGCCCGCTCAGCTCGCCGCGGCCGTCTCCGCGACAGCCTCGCGGGCCGCGCCGAGTTCCGCGGCGGTGCGGTGTCCTTGCACGTCGGCGTAGGCGACGGAGTAGGGGCGCGTCCCGGCGTTCCAGTCCAGCGCGACGGTCACGGTCTTGGGGTTTCCGCGGGTCACGACGCTCCACCCGTGCTTGTGCTTGATCGCGTCGCCCTTGGCGATCGTCTCGCGGCTGTAGATCGTGACCTGTCCGGCGGCGGCCTGCGCCTCGCGGACCTCCGACCAGTAGTCGCGCTGATCTTCGAGCTGCGCGCGCTCGGCGTGCAGCCGGTCGAGTCGGTCGCCGGTGGCGGGGGCGGTCGTCTCGATGTAGCCGCCGCCGAAGTTGTGCGAGCTGCCCTCGATCTTCCGCGTGTAGCCGCGAATGTCGGTATCGAGCCGGTCGATCCGGCGGGCAACCATTCCCGGCGCGTAGCGGGATTCGGTGGTGTGGGCGGCGACGTCGGCGCGGGCGCGGGCGCGGGTGGCCTCGCGGTCGGCCTCGACGCTGCGACCCATCGCGTTGTGGGCCTTCACGATCGCGTTACGGTGCCGCGTCTCGGAGTGGTGGCCGATCTTGATCGGCTCGCCACCCTCCGGGAGCCGATCGAACGCGCGGCGCGCGGCCGCGTCGGCGGTGTCGGCATCCGCTGCTCGCCGGTCGGCCTTCGCGTCGAGCGCGTCGACGCGGGCCGCCTGACGCTCGATGGTCGCCGCCTCCGCCTCGGCAGTCGGGCGGAACGTCTCTTCGGCCTCGATGGTGACCTCGTGTCCGGCGTCGCGCAGGGCGGTCGCGGCGCGGTTGATGGTCCACCACTTCGGCAGGCGGTCCCGGGACTGCGGGACGTACCAGGCGCCGATGGAGCGACCCCAGCGCCAGCCGGACGCCTTCAGGATCTCGGCGGTGCCGTCCCCGCGGCTGGTGCCCTCGATGAGGGTTCCGGCCTCGGGGGTGTGGGTGATGGTGAGCATGCTCTGTCTCCTTCTCGTCTCGGGGGTTCAGTCGTTGTCGCGGTAGTCGGCGGGCGTCTCGCTGCGGTCGTGCAGCGCGTACGCGGCCGGGAACAGGTCGAGCGCTCGCGCGACGTCGACCGGAACGACGACGTAGGCGCCGGAAGCCATGTAGCCGATCCGGCCCTCCCCCACGGGCTCGACGGGCTCGAAGTGCTGCAGCGTCACCCCGGCGACCGCTCCGCTGCGGGTGACCAGGTGCACGGCAGGGGTCTGCTCGGTCACCGGGTCGCGGCCACCGGCGCCGACGATGACCACCTGACGGGCGGTCCGGCTGATGCCCTCCGTCCCGGGTCCGTGGTACTCGCTCGTGATGACCTCGGTACGGGTGCCGCGCTGCTGAGTCATGGTGTGTCTCCCTCTGGCTGATCGTTTTTCTTTGCCTCTCCGGCGGGAAGAACCGTTTGAGTGGAGGCGGCGCAGTGACGCCGCTATCGGGCGAAATAAGCCCGCAGGGCGCGTCCGATAGCGGTGGCACGTAGCCGGTGGAGCGAAATAGGTTGAGACCGCGGAGAGGTGAAGAAAACGGGGAAACGGGCCGCGTAGCGGCCTCCTACCGGCGGTGCTCCGTCACCGCTGCGCGAGTGCAGCTCGCGCTCCCCGGAACGGGGAATGTCGGGGAGTGTGAGGGGGTCGCCCCTCACGGGCCGGCCCGAAGGCCGGCCCGCCGCCTCTCAGCTCTCGTCGTCGCTCTCGTCGTCGTCGGCGTCGAGGATCGCGGCGATGCGGTGCGCGGTGGTGAGTACCCGCGCGGCCGTCTCGCGGATCGTGTCGGCCTTGCAGTCGCTCCACGTCGCGACGTAGCCGACGCTGTAGGCGCTGGTGTCGAATCCGACGAGCCCGGCGACGACGAACGCGACGGACTCGGCTTCCGTCTCCATCAGCCCTCGGTGCTGCGCGTACTCCTCCAGGTCATCGACGTGACCCATCAGCACGTGCGCGGCCTCGTGGATCAGGGTCTTTGCGGCCTGCTCCGGCGACAGGCTGGAATCCACGACGACCGTGCGCTCCTCGGGGGCGGCGTAGCCGTTCGTTCCCTGCGGCAGCGGGCGGCGCTCGACCGTCCACCCCTCGGCCTCGAGAGAGGCCGTCAGCGGCGCAATGACGCCGTGATCGTGCTCCCCGGTGAGCAACTGCGCGATGTCGCGGGGATCCTCGGCGCCCTCCATCAGGTCGGTCTGCTCGATCGCGAACACGGACACGAGCGGGTAGTACGTCTGGACCTTCTGCCCCGTCTCGTCGGTGCTGGTCGTGGTGCCCTCCTCGGCCTCCTCGTCGGCGGCGATCTTCCGCTGAGCGAAGCCGAAAATCTTGATCGCCTTCTCGCCCTTGCGTACCTGGCGGCCCTTGGCCTGCCACGCGCGGAACCCGGCGACGGCGGAGGCGTCGGGGCGCTGAGCGAGGATCAGCAGCAGGTTGCCCAGGCTGTAGCGGTGGAACGAGGACGCGAACGAGAGGAACCGGCGCCACTGGTCGGAGTCGCGCAGCGCCTCGACCTGCTCGGCGATGCTCTCGTGCAGCGCGGCGGCCTGCTCGCGGCGCTCCTCCGGCGTGGTCCGCGGTGCGCGCTTCTTGGCGGCGGTCTTGCGGGCGGTGGTCGTGCTGGTCATGGCGATTCTCCCTGTGCGAGGATCGACGCGACGGGTCCCGTGGTTCTAGATCAACTACGGGGCTTTCGTCTTGTCTGATCGTTTTTTTGTGCCTCTCCGGCGGGAAGAACCGTTTGAGTGGAGGCGGCGGAGTGACGCCTATTCCGAACGAAATAAGGGAGCGCAGCGACCGCGTTCGGAATAGGTGGCACGTAGCCGCTGGAGCGAAATAGGTTTGTACCGCGGAGAGGAACAAAAAACCTCGAAGCAGCGCCGCGCAGCGGCTCCCGGTCGCCGCAGGCGATGTGCGCGAAGCGCACCCCGCCCCGCGGAACACCGGGGAGGGTGAGGGGCCGGCCCCTCACGGGTCGGCACCGCCGGCCCTCCCCCACCTCCCGACCGCGACATGCTGACTTGTAAAC
>NZ_PSVG01000022.1:0-58060 GCF_002930885.1 Rathayibacter sp. AY1F2
GCCGCCGCTGCGGCGGGCGTCGGCTGGTCAGGGGCACGGACTCAGCCGGCGTCGTCATGCTGAGAAGGCTACGTCCGCCGGTCCTGCTTGAAAGACCACTGCTCAGACCCTCCACGAGAAAGAAGTACGGGACGCATCGAGTCGTCCGCAGCGTCCGCCGCGGGCGGCCAAGGTGGTCGTCCCGTATGGGGGTCGTCCGGCCGTGCGTCTGGGAGGATCAGCGCATGTTGCCGGATGCCGAGCTTGCCGCAGCGATCGAGGCTGTCGGGATGCGGCGGCGTCACCCGGTTTCGGAGTACGACTACCGGATCGATGACGTGCGGCTGGTCGCTGGTTTGCTCGACTTTCGGCTCTGCATGTGCTCATCCAACCCGGAGCCCGCTGCCCCGCCAAGGCTTCGCGTGGTTCGGGTCGACGTCGCCCCGGGCGGGCACTGCTGGGCGGCTAGCTGTTTTCTCGTGTCGCCCGGCCGGGGTGGAGGTGCTGCTAGTTCTCCGAGCTTGCAGAGAGGGTGGAAGTCGTTCCTGGTGGGCGGTAATTGCCGGCGAGGTGGATGAGGTTTCGGGCTGGCATCCAGCCGTGCTCGCGGGTCTCGGTGTGGTTGAGGGTCTCCACGAACAGCTCGAAGTCTCGGTCGCCCTTCGTGTCGTGAATCCAGGCCAGGACCTCCTCGACCGAGTCGGCGTCCGTGATCCGCTGCGGGTCATGGGTCACCGCCAGCTCGTCATCGGCGCCAATCCAGAAGCAGACCCAATAGGTCAGCGGTTCCTCGCGCTGCGCGTCAAAGAACGCTTCGTTCCATTCGGCTCGCATCAGCCCTCCCGTGTCCATCTTGAAGATAGCTCTACCAGCGCCGCGGCGTCCGTCGAGGGGTCGCTCACCGCATCAGTTCGCCGAGCGGGATGCGCCTGTCGTTTCTCGCAGACGCCTGCACAACGCATCGCGCCACCCCGGCACTCGTGCAGACGACCGCGAACATTCAGATGCTCAAGGTCCCCTGCACAACCGACGCGAGCGCCGCCGAACTGTTCCGCAGAGGGATCGGTCATCGGACACGAGAGTTGATGGATTCGATAGGACGCCCCGCCGACGACCATCGGGCCGATGGCGGAGCGCCGTCGGCCGCTTCTTGGTCACGGCGTGATCACGCGCAGCGGGCGCCGGACTGCCGCTGGTTGTGGCGCGCTACCCGTTGATGCCGACCTGCCATTCGGCGTCGAGCTGGCCGAACTCTCCGTCGTAGCAGCGCTTCTCGTCTCCTGAGTCGATGTTGTCGGTGAGGTTCGAGTAGCTGATGATCGGTCCGGACTCGTCCACGCGGAAGAGTTTCAACCCGGCGTCTTCCATGCAGGCTCGATAACGGGCGAATCCGTCGCGGTACTCGCTCTCAGTCACGACACCGTCTGCGAGTGCCTCCGTGAGGGCGGCGGAGGGCTCGGGATCCTCGGCCGGCTTGATCCACGAGGCCCAGAAGGTGTACCGAGTCCGTCCGTCCGCGACCACCGTGATCGTGTGTTCTCCGTCGCCGAAGACCGGCAGGAACGCGCCGCCGTTCGTGGTGCTGCGGGTGTCGCCGTCGCAGTTGATTCCCGGCTTGGCTTCTCCGTCGACTTCCAGATCGAAGCGGCCGCGGTCGACGCAGACGAAGGCGGTCGCGATCTTTGCGGAGGGGTCCGGTGCCGGGCCGAGCTGCACTTCGGTCCGACCCTGCCCGTTGATGACAACGGGCGTTCCGTAGAACGTGGCGTCTCCTTCGGTGAGCGCCTGGGTGACCTCTGCGATGTTCACGGTCGAATCCGGTGCATCACTCTCGAGTGCTGCTGCCGACACGGCGCCGGAAAGGATCCCGGCTGCCACGAACGCGGTGACGGAGACGGCGAGAGTGCGCCGGCTGCGAGGAGCGCGCACCGGCGTGGCGGTGGGTGTTGCGACGAGCATCCGTCGCAGCTCGTGGTCGCGGTCCGACAGACCCGGTTCAGACTTCATGGGTGATTCCTTTCGCAGAGAGAGCGGTGGTGGTGTCGAGTTGCTCGCGCAATCGACTCTTCGCGCGGGAGAGGCGCGACTTGACGGTTCCGACCCGGACGCCCAGCACGTGGGCTGCCTCCTGGTCAGTGAGGTCTTCGAGCACGCAGAGCGTCACTACCTGGCGGTCGAGGAGGGAGAGGCCGCGCAGCGCGGAGGTAGCTTCGCCCTCGTCGGACATATCAGCGGGGTCCTCGTGTGGCTCGGGCGCGGGTAGTCGGCTCAGGGCCGCCTGGTACCGCTTGGACGCCCGGGCGAGGTTGTTCAGCGCGTAGGTGCAGGTACGCAGCAGCCAGGGCAGCATCGAGCCGTCCACGAAGCGAATCGCCTCTCGCCGGCGCCACGCCTCGAAGAAGGAGACCGCCACAGCGTCATCCGCGTCGGTCCCACCTGGCGCCAAGGCGTGCGCGTGGCGGTAGAGACGTCCACGGTGACGGTCGAAGAGGATCCCGTAGGCATCACCGTCGCCCCCCACGGCTCGGGCCCAGACCTCTTCATCGCTTTGCTCACTCACACTAGGAAGTGTCCGCGACCGCGTAAAACGTTCCCTCGCCGCCGAAAGTTCCTCCGACACCTTCGCCTAGGGCTACGGATGCAGACGCAGCAACCGTCCCGTTGAGGGATCGTTGAGCGGTCACCCGAACGCGGATCCGTAGACCGATGCACGCCGCATTGCTACGGCGAGACGATAGAACCCCTGAGAGTCACCGTCTGTCACCATTCGTCGCCCAGCTTGCGGAGACCGTTGTCTTCCGGCAGGGTCTGGCGCGAGTAGTCGTGCAGAACGTCGGGCGACGCAGTTTCGCGTCCGTCACGTTCAGCTTGGCGGGTGGCCGCGATGACGACGCATGTCACAGCCACGATCAACGCCGCAGCAGTCGTCAACGTCATCCATATCGGCTGAACGGTTGACCCATCCGAGCACAGCGGGTTCCAGAGGAACCCCTCTCCCGTCAGGCTGCCTCCGCCGCGGGTCCTGCACGTCTCGCTCGGGTCCCACATGTAGATGGAGGCTACGGCTCCCACGGCGGCTGCAAGCCCACCGAAAACCAAGGCGAGAACGATGGGCGTCGCTGCACTCGGTCGCGGGGGCTCTCCAACGTTCATCGGGACATCATGCACCGCGCTCCACCAGATTGATCAAGAGCCGGAACGTCAGGCCCGGTATCGAGTGGCCCGCGTGGAGGTCATCGCGCCGCGACGGTGAGGTTCAATTCTTCGCCGACGCGCAGAATTTCGTCGGAAGGGAAGCGGAACGGGTTGAGGTAGAACAGGTCATCGGCCGTCATGTCGAATCGTGCCGCGACGTCCTCTGCGAGGTCGTTGCGAGCGACCGTGTACGACGTCGGCATTCCGTCCGTCGATGTCGTTTCGCCACGCGCTGCTGCACGCGGCCCGGCGTCCTGGGCGACGAGATCACTGCGTTGAGGCTTCACGCTCCATTGGACGTCAGCGACAGCAATGATCCTCATCGAGCAGTCGGGGTCGTTCTGGGGCTTGGTGGTGATGACGAGCTGATCGATCGCTGTCGGGTCGCCGTGGAACTCTGCGAGGTTCCGCCAGGCCTTGTAGGGCTTCCCTGGCTCCGCATCCGCGAGACCCATTGGGAAAGCAATGTCGAAACAGGTGGCGCCCTCATCGATCGGGTCCAGCGCTGCCATGACCGCAACGGAACCTGAGGAAGATGCGGTCGCGGCGGGAATCTCTAGCTCGTCTGATGCCAGAGCCAGCCGGCCATCAGCCGCACTCAAACGGATGCTGCCGGCCGTCCCATCGCTCCCCGTGAACGTTGCCACGCCAAGGTCACCGGTCAGTGCGGCGTCGGAGCTGCTGTCTGTGGACACCGGAGGCGGAGCCGGCGGTTCAGGCTGTGGCGTGCATCCCGTGACGACGATCAGGCATGCTGCGATCGCGACCGTTTTTCGCGCCTTCGAGAATGTCCCCACTGGCTCAGGGTAAGCGACGTCCCCGCTCTTCCCTTGGTCGTGCGGTTGGGGCGACCGGATGGAGTGCTCGCGGTTCCCTCCGCTGAGGCCAGCTAGGGGCTACAGCAGCTTGCTAGTGTCCGGGCCTATGGATGAGCCCCGAAAGCGCGGACGCCCTTTCGTCATCGCGGGAACGACGATCGCGGCTGCAGCCGCCCTCTGTGCTCTCGTGCACTACGCCGGTCTGGCCGTATTCAGGACCGAGGGGGACGTGCCGGCGGCTTCGGCCGTCGACCTTCCAGACGGGAGCGAGCTCGTCAGTGAGACTGTCGAGTGCGCCTCCGGTGGATGCTGGCGGCTGCTCTCGGTGCGCCCGCCCGACGCGATGACTCCCGAGCAGCTGTCGAGCGAGCTCGGAACGACGCCGCAAGCGCGCATCGCAGGAACACTCTGGGACCCGCGCACCATCACGGTGAGTTCCGCTATCGACGGACCCCTCCTAGAGGTCCGGGCCGATTACTGGTCACAGGAGTACGCGCCCTAGGCGCGCGAGTGACGCGTTCTCGAGTCGACAGCATTGGCGCCCCCCGACTGTTTCGCTGGGGGATCGCTTACCAGATGTCCTGCTCCTCACGCTGCGTCAGGGGCGACGGTGGCGGAGATCCGCCGCGTCCGTTCGATGATCAGGATGTCGGTGACTCGGATGCCGAGTGCGGTGAAGAAGCCAGCCACCGCATTCCAGTAGAGAGTCCAGAGGATGAGGCCGCCAACTTCGTTCTGGTCGTCCCGGGGTGGAGCCCAGTCGGCGTTCGCGGCGTGGACCTGCCAGATCACAGCGAGGGCGATGCACAGCAGGCACGCTCCGAGGCCGAAGGCGAAAAGGATCTTGCTCCCGGAGTTCGTGCAGCCGAATCTCCACAGCACGTTCCTGAGGACGATGAGCGACACGGGGATCGCTCCGAGCGAGAACGTCCATTGCTCCCACGTCACGAGAATGCCCCCGGCTCGCAGCGAGCCGGATCGTCGGCAGGTGCCGTCGTCACTCTTCGGAGAGCGGGGGAGTGGTCGCGATCATTTCAGGAGAAGGTGTCTCGTAACCGCCGATGATGAGCGTGCTGGTGTCGGTCCAGCTCGGCTCGGAGTAGGCAACCGGCTCGGGGTTTCCCGCGGCAGGCTTCTCGCTGGTGATCCCGGTAGCCACCGCACCCACAGCAAGGAAGCCGGCGACGATCCCTGCGACCGTCACGGTAAACACGGTGTTGCGAAGCGTCTGCATCGTGCTGCCCCTCGAGTAGGTCGAATGGTGGGGAGCATACCAGCGCAGGTGCTCGCGACGCCGTGCCACTGGTCCCGTATGGGGATCGTCTACCGGGCGGGTTGGTTGAAGGATTCTCTGGGATTGGATACTTGTTCTGGTCGACCCCTTCGGTGATCTGCCCTTGTTTCGCACGCTTGACACAAACCCTCGCCCCTTTGTATCGTCTACTCAACACAAAGGGGACGGTCATGGGTAACTGGGGCTTCGCGGAGATCACGTTGGTCGTGATCGGTGTGCTCGTCGTGGCGAGCGTCGTCGCGGGAGGAGTGTCGCTGCTGACTCAACGTCGACAGCCGCCTGCCGTAGTGCGCGCTCATCGCGTCGGCGTCGTGCGGATGGTCACCTCGGTCGCCGCCGCGCTCGTCGCTTTCGCGGTCGCGGTGCTGATTCACATAGCGAATCCGCGCTTGGAGTCGGTCCCGTTCCTGCTCGGGCTGCTGCTCGCAGCGGCTGTAGGGCTCGGCGTGTTCAGTGTGATGCCCGTGCCCTCCATCGATGGAGCGATGAGGCGACGCACGGCGAGCGTGATGCCGAGACGACTTTCGGATTACTCCACGGTTCGACAACGCGCGACCTTCGCCACGATCGCCTCGATGACTGCGCTCATCGCACTCCTGAGTGGTCTGCTGTCGAAGCCGGCGGACGATGGTCGCTGGATCTGTCCGGTGATGTTCTCGGACCCCTGCCTCGCTGGAGGGCCGTTCCTGTTCCCGGGATGGCTCTTCGCAGCGCCGGCTCTTCCCCTGATCGGTCTGCTCGTCGTTGCCGTTCGGCACGCTCTGCGCCGCGTCGTCACCTCTCCCGCTACCGCTTGGCCCGAGCTCAGCGAAACAGATACCGCGTTGCGGCGCGGCGCGGTGCGGCTCGTTCTTCGTGTTGCCAACGCCTCACTCCTACTCACGAGCACGGTCTTCCTGGGCTCGGCGGCGCTTCCGCTGATGAACGCACCTGTTCTCGAGACGGGCATGACGCCCGATTCGGCACAGCTCGCGGGGATCGTTGGACTGGTGCTCTTGGGTGTGGCCGGCGTCGTGTTCCTCGTCGGCATGGTGATGGCGGTACTGGCCGCCACGTCTCTGGCGCGCCTTCCTCGGGGTGCCGCTGACGTGTCGACGGTGATGGCGTGATGAGCATCGAGGTCGACGCTGACGATCCTCGACCGCCCTACGAGCAGATCCGCGCAGCGTTGGCGGCAGAAATCACGTCTGGCCGGTTGCAGGCAGGCCAGCGCCTCCCGACCGTTCGACAGATTGCGGGTGACCTCAGAGTGGCGGTCGGTACGGCAGCGCGCGCCTATCGGGAACTGGAAGAAGCGGGCCACGTCGAAACACGACGCTCCCAGGGCACCACAGTCAGACCCGGGCGAATCATCGCCATCGACGTCACCGCAGCTGCAGAAGCATTCGTTCGGGACGTGCGGCGAGATGACGTCGAGCTAGCGGACGTGCTCGCCGCCATAGAGAAGGCGTGGTCGACGAAGCGGTAACCACCAGGGGGCGGTCGTTCACCGTTCCGTATGGGGATGGGTCAGCGGTCGCGGGCAAGCCGTTCAGCTCGAGAGAGGGCGTCCGGCGTCAGTCGTCGTCGGACCCGGCCCGAACATGGAGCCAAAACGCCGCTTCCCACGCCGCAGGATCACGGTCGTAACGCTCCGCCTCAGTGACGTACTTGTCATGTGCGCGCTGCGCGGACTCGTGGTTCCACTCCCTGATCGCGACGTCGTTGAGAAGCTGCCCACCGAAGTGCACGATCTCGTCTCGGTAGTCACCCATCGCCTCGTTCATCCACTCTCCGTGGTCGGCGGCCTGCGTGTGAGTGGCGAGATACGCGTTCCATCGCGCGTCCAGCTGAGCCCGAAACGGGTCCGGGTCGCGGTCGGGGGATGAAGACTGCTCCATGACCGGAACCCTACGACTCGGTCTTCGGCCGCATCGTTCTCGTCCCCGTGGCGAGCGAGAGGCGGAGGAGGACCGCCCAATTCCACAGGGGTGCTTCAGCAGGTGGACGAGGGCGGTCCTAAGATTCGGGGGTGGGCATCACCATTCCTCGCATGGCCGCGACGATCGAGCGGCGTCTTCTCGTCAACTTCCGGGTGGACCCCGTCGTGATTGAGTCTCTGCTGCCCGAGGGGCTCCGTCCGCAGATCGTCGACGGGAGCGCGGTGGCGGGCGTCTGCCTGATCCGGCTGGGAAGTTTCCGGCCGATGTGGGTCGCACCGAGGATCGGCCACCGGAGTGAGAGTGCGGCCCATCGAGTGGCAGTCGAGTGGGACGGGCCCGACGGGATCCGGACCGGAGTGTTCATCCCGCGCCGGCACAGCGCTTCGCGTCTCGCCCAAGTCGCGGGTGGGCGGGTGTTCCCGGGCGTCCATGAACGCGCTCGGGTGAGATCCGTCGAATCGGACGACGACCTGAGTGTGACCGTCGACGCCGCCGATCTTCGTGTCGCTGTCGACGCCCACGTTGTCCCGCCCGAGACGTTCACGAGTTCACTGTTCGCCGACCTGTCCGCGGCGTCCGATTTCTTCCGGAAGGACGCTGTCGGCTGGTCGCCGACGCGAGCGGGGCGGCTCGAGCCGCTTCGGCTGGACACCCACGCCTGGCGCGTGGAAGCGGCTCGTACGACGCGTGTCCAATCGAGCTTCTTCGACGCGCTCCCCACCGGCTCCGCTTCGTTCGACCACGTACTGGTCATGCGGGATGTCCCGGTGGTGTGGAGCAGTCTTGGAGAGGCTGCGCCTGCCGCTCGGCCTTGACCGGCGGGTGCGGAGCATGCGGTCACCCATCCTCCGCGGAACGGTCGGCGGACGGGTGCGGAGGGGTCACCGTTCGGCGCCGCGCTGTACTTGGTGCGCCTCATCACCGGCGGCCGCGCTTGGGGTGTTGCCGCGGGCGCGCTGACGGCCGCAGTCGCCTTCGCATCGAAGCTCCGGCGAGCAAGGCGGACGAGCGCGATCTGGCGTCCCGTAAGGGGATCGGTGAGCGGAACGTTTCAAGCTACGCAGGCCCGCAGAGGCCGATCGTGACGAGTGTGGCCGCCGTGTCACTCACCGGGTCGGCGGCGTCAGCCGGACATCGAGCGGCGTCCATACACTGAGGACTTGTGACTGCTGATCGAATCCAGCTCGTGCGCGACGACAAGCTCACTATCGTCCCCGCCTCCGCCGTCGCGGTGCAGCCGTCAGCGGGCTGCTGATGGCCAGCGGGGCGAGCAGTGCGCTCGCCTGCAACGCTCTCGGCGCGGTGATCCATGACGTCCGATCAGCGATCTGACCACGACGCGTCTCTCGAGCGCGAGCCCGACACGGCTCAGGCTCGCACCGATGCGAACTTCCGCCCGGCCGACCACTTCGACTCCGACGGGTCGATCACGCAGCCGACCCTCGGCTTCACCGGGTGGGTTCGCTGGATGTGGCGCCAGCTCACCAGCATGCGCACCGCGCTGTTCCTCCTGCTGCTGCTCGCGATCGCGGCGGTGCCGGGCTCGCTCGTGCCGCAGCGCTCCTCCGACCCCAACGGCGTCACCCAGTACTTCGTCGACAACCCGGACCTCGCGCCGCTGCTCGACAAGGTCCAGGCCTTCGACACCTACACCTCGGCGTGGTTCTCGAGCATCTACCTGCTGCTGTTCGTCTCGCTGATCGGCTGCATCATCCCGCGGACGAAGCACCACTTCCAGGCGATGCGCTCGCGCCCGCCGAAGACGCCGGCGCGCCTGCAGCGCCTCGCCGGCTACACCGTCCGAGATGTTGAGGGCTCCACTGCGGAGGAGGCGATCGAGGGCGCCCATGCGATGCTGCGCCGCGCCGGCTACCGCATAGAGCGGTACAACGACCCGCGCGGCCGCTGGTCGAGCGTGTCCGCTGAGCGCGGCTACCTCCGCGAGACCGGCAACCTGGTCTTCCACTCCGCCCTGGTCGGCATCCTCGTCGCCGTGGGTATCGGCGGCGGATTCGGCTACAGCGGGCAGCGCGTGCTGGTCGAGGGCGGTCAGGGGTTCGCGAACAACCTCGCGGCCTACGACTCGTTCAACCCGGGGCGCTTCTTCGACAGCAGCCAGCTCGACCCGTATCAGCTGAAGCTCGACAGCCTGGCCGTCGAGTACGTGACCGAGCCTGGCGAGGCGTTCGGGCAGCCGATCGACTACACCGCGACCGTCACCACCACCCAGCGCGGAGGCAGCAGCGAAGAGCGCACCGTCAAGGTCAACGAGCCGCTGGCGATCGGGGGCACGAATGTCTACCTCCTCGGCAACGGCTACGCCCCGACGATCACGGTCCGCGACCCCTCCGGCACGGCGATCTTCACCGACTCGGTGCCCTTCCTCCCGACCAACGCGAACCTCACCTCGGTCGGAGTGGTGAAGGTGACGGACGGCCTTGCTGAGCAGATCGGCATGACCGGCTTCTTCTACCCCACCCAGGACCAGCTCGCGACAGGGGCATCGACGTCCGTCTTCCCGGACCTTCAGTACCCCGTGCTCTCGCTCAACGTGTTCTCGGGCGACCTGGGATTGAACGGCGGAGTGCCGACCTCTGTCTACGAGCTCGCCGTCGACTCTCTGACTCGACTGACCGGAGGCGACACCGGAGTAGCACCATTGACGCTGAAGCCGGGCGAGACCAAGAACCTGCCCGACGGATTGGGTACCGTCACCTTCGAGAACGTCGGAGCCGACCCGGACGTCATCGGCACCGATAGCGTCCGCCGCTTCGCGTCCTTCGACATCCACCACGACGCCACCCAGGGCTGGGTGCTGCTCTTCGCGATACTCGTCCTCGCCGGGCTTCTCACGTCACTATTCGTGCCGCGCCGACGAGTCTGGATCAAGGCCACCCCGGCCGAGGACGGCTCGCTGCGCCTCGAGTACGCCGGACTCGCCCGAGGCGAGGACCCACAACTCGTGCGAACGGTTCGAACGGTCGCCGACCGACACGCGCCACTCGACTAGAGCGGGCTGCTCGCTGCCCTAAATCCCAACGACCTCGGGGCGTCTACCCATCGGGCGGTCCTGAGGAAGATGTAGTGCTCACCGTCAGGGCTGTTTTCACGCCTCGGATCTTTGTCCGTTCCGACGTCGTTTGGGCGCCATGGCGCCGGTGTCAGGTCGCTGGCGTGCATCCCGTGTAGGGATCCCCACGCGGGACGGTCGGATCACCGGGGTTGATCCGCCCCTCCCGTACAGGGCTGGATCAGCCCGTCAAAGGGCGCCCGTGGATTGTCTGGTCGCGAACGCGAGGTTGAGGAAGGGTAGATCGTCGCGTGCGATGACGGCCGTTATGTGGCGACCCTCGAGTTCGGCTCCGATACCGAGGACGTGAGCGTCGGTATCAAGTAGAACCCCGTTTTCCAGTCGGCTGTCGACGCTGACTGCCACGCCACGCTCGACCGCAGCCGCGGTCGCTCCGCCTAGCAGTTCCCCTGGCAGCGTCCCTTGGACGCGCGTATCGCGGAATCGGTTCCTCAGCACGTGATTCACATGATCCGTCAGCGTTGATTCGATCGTTCGTGGACCGGGGTCCTTCGGGTCGATGAGCGTCGTCAGCACTGCTTCCCAGAGCATCGGGAACTGGAGTCGAGCTCTTATCTCCATGAGTCGTGCGGGAAGGGGGCGCACTGGTGGTTCGTCGAGCTGAGTGCGCAGCTCGCTGCTGATGTCGGCCAGGTTGGCGGGATCGTCTCGGTTCTCCGGTCGGCGCCAGAGGGTGTAGGTGATCGCCGCGGAGAGGTAGCGGCTCTGCTCGTTTGTGGTGTGCACGATCGTCCCTACAGCGATCTCTTCGACGGAGGGTTGCTGCTGCAACGTGAACAGCGCACCAGGGAATCGAGTGGTCACTTCATCAAGCGACGGCGGGTACGGGTCCTCAAGGCTGGAGTGCACGGCCTCAGCCTGTTCGAGCCACGGCAGCTTCGCAATGGGTCACTGGATGACGGAGTGGGTAGCCGCGTCGATGTGCTCTGAGCCCGATCCGCTCCGGCCTCGTTCAAGCACGTCAGGACCATGGAAGACGCCTGTCCCGTAAGGGGATCGTTCACCGGTACACGCATGAGCGACACCGACCGCCGCGAAATGTAGAGATGATCGCTCTGTGGCGGTGTTCTGCGATCGCATTATGGCGGCAGAGAGCGCTCGTTTGGAGCACACCTCAACTTGGCGTCAGGCGGGCTCGCTTAGCGAGTTGTCTCGTCCATCGAGTCGGGAGCCTGCTCGGGAGAGATCTCTGCGTCTTCGTGGCGGGCATTGCGCAGGGGGGAGAGTGCGACGATGAGCGCGGCTGCGGTGAAGGCGATCGCCGCCGCTCCGATCGTCAGGTTGTAGCCCCAAGCCGTTACGAGGACGCCGGTCAACAGCGCACCGAAGAGAAACACGACGCGATTCGCTGTGCGGATGGTGGAGTTCATGCGGCCCTGGATCTCGTCGGGCGCGATCGCTTGCCGGTATCCCGTGTCGTTGGCATCCTCAATACCCATCGACAGCCCGTAGACGAACTGCACGGCGCAGACGACGGGAAGCAGGAGACCGAGGCCGCTGTCCACGTCGAGGGGAAGAACGGCGAGTGCCAGCCAGGGCAGGATGACGAGCGCACGGCCCAGCAGGATCGCACGACCCGCTCCGACCCGCGCCCCGACAGCAGGTGCGACGAGAGCTCCGAGGAGGCCACCGACGCCGCCGAACGCGAGCGAGACGCCGAACGCCCAAGCGGGCAGGGACAGCTCTCGGAGAACGAACACCGCGAACACCGTCGTCACGATGCTGTTGCCGAGGAACCAGGCGTGGACGGAGAGCGCGAGCGGCCGGAGGGTGCGGTGCCGGTAGGTGAATCGCATTCCCTCGAGGATGTCGTGACCGATGTGACGGCCTGGTGCGCGGCGATCGGGCCGGCGCTCCTCCACCTTGATGCGTGATTGCAGCACCGCCGACACCGCGTTGATGGCAGCGTCGAAGGCGAGCAGGAGTGGTGAGCCGATCAGGTTGAGCAGTGCTCCGCCGAGCGCGGGTCCTGCCGTTCCCGCCAGGGTCTCGCTCTGGCCCAGTCGCGCGTTGGCCATCACCAAGGACGACCGGGGAACGATCTGCGGGAGGAACGGCTGCGCGGCGGAGTCCGCGAACAAGGTCAGGACACCGAGCAGCAGGACTGCCGCGGCGAGTGACCAGAAGGTGAGCGCATCGAGAAGGAGAAGGACGGGGATCATTCCCAGAATCAGCGCACGCCCGATGCTGGTGACGACCAACGTCCGCTGGCGCCGCCACCGATCCATGAGCGCGCCCACGATCAGACCGAACAGCAGGTACGGCACTACGCCGAGCGCCGCGAGAATGCTGATCTCCGCAGGCGTTGCGTTCAGTACCGAGACGGTCAGCACCTGGAACGCGACACCCGCGATCGCACTGCCGAAAGAGCGGATGGTCGTTGCGCTCCAGAACAGCGCGAAGGGCGGAAGGCCGAGCACTTCGCGCGGACCGTTCATCGGAACCCTCCGGGCAGCCGATCCATCTCTACGGTCCGCCGCGCATCAATCATTGGTGCCCCTCACGATTCAGTCCACTCTCCCAGAACAGCGGCCTGAGAGGATGTGGTGTCCGGTAGGGGATTGCCACCCGGGCGGATGGGGCCGTTTCGTACGGCTCCCATTACGTTCGGGCTGGTGCCGGACATGTACTCGGTATGAGCACCCGAAACGGAGCACCCGTGGCCGACCCACTCGACGACCTGATCCGCCGCGCCGCACCACCCACCCGCCAGTCGTATCCCGCGTTGCGCGGCGATGCGGACCGTCTTGCTCGCCTGACGATCGAGGAGGTCGGCGACAGCACCCGTCGTCCGCGGCGACGTCGCAACCTGTGGCTGGTCGGCGCGCTGAGCGTCGCCGGCCTGAGCCTAGGCATCACGGGCGCGGTGGCAGGCCCCGCGATCCTCGACTGGGCAGGCTTCACCCCCGACGCAGCCGTGCAGCGCTCCTTCGACCTCGGAGACGGGCAGGGCAACGTTCTCTGCCAGGTCGCGATTCGCGTCGAGCCGGATTACTCCGCCGGCCAGGGCGCAGACGTCGAGCGTGAGGCGCGCGAAGCGCGCGTCTTCCTCAGTACCCACGACTGGGACCCGACGATCGCGAGCGTCGACGCCGAAGCCAGACGTACCGTCATCGAGCAGGAGCAAACAGAGGCAGACACCCGTGGCTTCACGGCGGATCCTGGGATCGCGGTGACCCGGCTGATCGCGGACCGCATCATCGAGCAGTTCAGAGAGGCCGGATACGGCGAAGGCGTGTCCATTGAATCGGCTGGCGGCTGCAACATTACCGAGGAGCAGGCGCCGTGAAGGCGAAGAGGACCGCCGTCTTGAAGGCCGTCTACCTCGCCAACGCCTCCGACCTGCTCAGCTACTTCGAGCGACGCGTCTCGCCCGTCGCGGACGCAGCGGATCTACTCAGCGACACCTACCTCGTCGCTTGGCGCAAAGTCGACTCCATCCCAACGGATCCCGAGCAAGCACGAATGTGGCTGTTCGGCGTCGCCCGCCGCACCCTCGCCAACGCTCAGCGGGGAAATGCCCGCCGCTCCGATCTGGCCATGAAATTCGCCGGGACATTGCGGGCGATGCCACTCGAGGACCCCACCGCGGAGCATCTCGACGTCCGACGAGCGCTCGACGCGATCGCTCCCGACCAGGCGGAGCTCATCAAGCTCGTGCTCTGGGACGGATTCACCGTCATCGATGCCGGCAACATCCTCGGCCTCTCCGCCAGCACCGCACGTGGACGATACCAACGCGCCCGCACAGCTCTCCGCGAACTGCTCACAGAGAACGAGCTCGTCACGGACGGCACCAGCTAGCTAGGCGACGTCGAACGCACCCCGTTCCGTAAGGGGATCGTTGACCGGCAGAGGGGCTCTCCGCTATGTCCTCGCTCGATCTTCCTGCGACTCGGTGATGAGCTCCTGCTTGCGTTCGGCTCTGAGCGCGACGACGGTTCCCGCGAGAGCGAGGGCGGCGGCTACGGTGAAGAGGGCGGTGGCGTCTCACCTGTAGTGGTGGATCGTGATCTCTGGCGAGGTCTCGCTGGCTGCGTCGGTGCAGGACAGGGTATTGCCGGGCTGCGTCCAGCGGTCTCCTGTGGCATCGTCCAGTACAGCGTCGTCGGGGTGGATCCGCACCGTTGAGACGTTCGGAATTTGCTGTCTAAGCATCGCTTCGGCTAGGCGCTGATTTTAACAATAGATGATACTAAGAAAGAAATCCCGAGAACAAGCATTGCTATAGAAACAAATAATACGGTGGCCGGGGTTGATGACCTGGCGACACGTTCCGCCCTGTTCCCGTAAATTCTCCGTATCATCCTCGCGTTGAAGCGCGCGTAAGCCTTTCCTTTCCATGTCAGCAATATTGCGGCGGTAATGAAAATAATGCCTGCTACTAGTTGAATATATCGTTCGTCCATTGGTTATACTTCTCTTCTGCTCGTAGGGACAACGCACTCGTCGCCACAGGAGAAACCCGAAGCGGCGATTCTGTTGCCGGCCGCCCGCTCACCGCCAGCAGTTCTGGTCGTGGGAAAACCTAGCTCTTCCGGCACGCTTGATGAGCTGCGTGGAGTTGGACCCAAGCAGTGGGCGGTGTAGCTCGACATGTCCCGTACTGGGGATGGGTTACCGGTCAGCGCAGCTTCGGCGCGCGGACCTGCTCGCCGGGCGCGCTCAAATCGGATACCCGAAGTAGCGTTCGATCCAGCTCGAGTTGCTCATCACGCGCGGTCCGTCGTATCGGGCCCAGAGCGTTTCTTCGGCAGTGACTGTGAAGTTCACGGTGTCGAGGGCTGCCAGTATCGGTGACAAGTCCTCTGGTTCGACCAGCGCATCGAACTCCTCGCGTGTATACGCTTCCTGGGCTTCGAGGGCAATGAAGCAAAGGTCCCCGTGTCGGCTGATGCAGATGACGAGGTTCGCCGAAGTGCGGTTTGCTGCACCGTCGACCGTGACGTGCGTGAAGGTCGCGGAGTCCTGCCATTCCCAGGGACGATCCGCCGTTACAGCACTGGGAAAGCTCTCATCGAGCAGTGCGACGAGGGCGTCCACCTTTGCCGCCAGTCGCTGACCGTCGAAGTCAACCGGCTCATCGCCGGGCCCAGGGATGTCCAGCTCGCGCAACCGCCGCTCAAGCGCGATTCCCTCTAACCACATGCCTCAAGTCTCTCCCTAGCTGTAGTTCGGCGCCTCCCAGAGCAGTGCCGAAGAGGGCGCACGGGTATTTCATCGGAGGATTATCCAGCGGGCGTCCGGTAGGGGATGGTTCATCGGGTGCGCTGGTAGTCACTTGACGCGGTTGGCGAGGCCGAGCTGCCCGCAGACGTCGGAGGTACCGGGAATGACAGCTGCAATGCCGTCGGGCATGACGCAGACGGTCAGTTCGGAGGGAATCTGTCCTGGTCGAAGGTCGACTGGTGAGCCATTCGCCGTGTCGACGTCAAGTGCGCCCTGCCTCCACAGGTCGGAGCAGAACGCGATCGCGTCCGGGATCGGCACCTGATCGCCGCTGCCGGGTATTCCGTCTTGTGTTGCGAGGGCTCCTGTGGTGCCGGGGAACTCGGACCCATTGCGTTCTGCTCGCGCGAAGCAAGCGACCGTCATGGTGTCGGACACCGGCGCTTGGGCGAAGAAGAGTCCGCCCGAGACCGCGGCGAGGATGACGGCCGCGGGAACCGCGGCGATCGCGATCCGGTGACGTCGGTGGCGCCCGCTGCCTGGGTCATTCTCTGCGGCCTGCGCGATCACCGTTCGGAGGGCGAGGGTACGGTCGTGCTCTGGTGCTGTCATGTCAGTACTCCGCGGGTCGGAAGGTGTGGGGAAGTGTCCGCCTGCGTGTGAACTCATCGCGTAGGCGACCTCGGGCGCGGGACAGTCGGGACTTCACCGTCCCGACCGGAATGCGCAGCACGGCGGCTGCTTCCTCGAGGGTGAGCTGCTCAATGACGCAGAGCGCGAGGATCTGCTGATCCGCCGGCCGCAGCATCGTCAGTGCAGCTCTGATGGTGCGGCTGCGTTCGGCGGATGCCGCTGCGGCTGCCACCGTCACTGCTGGATCGGGCGCGTTGACAGGAGGTGGAAGAGTGCGCAGCATCCGCTCGTATCGGCGTCGACCGCGACCGATGTTCCGGGTGACGTTCAGGGCGACGACGAGCAGCCACGCGGCGAGCGAGTCGTTGACGAAGCGGACGTCGGCGCGCTTACGCCACGCCTCAAGGAACACGACGGCCGCGGCATCCTCCGCGTCGACGGACTCCCCGAGCAGTTGACGGCAGTAGGCCCGAACGCGCAGGTGATACCGGTCGAAGATCAGCGCGAATGCCCGCGGATCAGCCCCCGTCGCGCGCCGCCAGACCTCGCGATCCGTCTCCCATTCCACACCCATGCCTAGAAGTGTCCGCTTGATCGAGTTGGTTCCAAATCAAACTCAAGTGATACAACTCGACGTGAAACCGGCAGGGCGTTGAGGAGACGTCAGCCAGTCCCGTTTGGGGATCCTCGAGCGGAGAGTTGCAAAGCGGATCTCGTCTGAGAAGATCGGCTCGGATCGGACACCACTAGGCATGAGCACGCCACCGGAAGCAGCAGCACTCGCGCGAGACGCTGCGGCGCGCACTGATGACGCCGCCCTGATGGACGGCGCGAGGCGAGGCGACCGGGCTGCGTTCGGCCGACTCTACGACCGGCACGCGGCGACGACCTACCGCTACGCCCTCAGCATCGTTCGCACGCCCAGCGACGCCGAAGACGTCGTGCAAGACGTATTCCTCACCACGTGGACGCGGATCAACGACGTCGCGATCGTGGACGCATCCGCCCTTCCGCGGCTGCTCACCACCGCCCGGTTCACCGCGCTGAACCTCGTCCGAACCAAGACCCGTGCACGGAACCGCACCGAGGACGCGGACCTGTCCCTGCACCCGGATCGACGTGGCACCCCTGACGAAGAAGTTGCGAGGCGCCAGCTCGCCGCGGCGATCGAGGAAGCCGTCTCCGAGCTCTCCGACACCGATCAAGCGCTGTACTACCTGTGTATCGAGCAGGGCAGCAGCTACGCCGACGCCGCGAAAGCACTCGGCTCCACCCACGGCGTTATCCGCAACCGGCTCAGCCGGCTCCGGACCGCGCTCCGCACCACCCTGCGCCCCTTTGAAAGGGAGAACTGATGACCCACGACCTCGGCCCGACCACGGGACAGCTCACCAGGATGCGCGCCACCATCCTCACCGACATCGCTGCCCGCCACCGCTCCACCAAGCGCCGCCGCCTCGTCGGGCTCGGCCTCGCGGCCGTCGTCGCGATCGGCACCAGCGCCGCCGCGATCACCGTAACGCAGGCTAGCAACGACGAAGCCAACACGAGTTTCGACTGCTACTCCGTCGCCGACGTCCGCGCGGACCACACCACGAGCATCCTCGTGGACGACGACCGCAACGCATTCGAGCTGCTTCCACTGTCCGAGCGGGTCGCCGCCGCCCTCGAACGATGCGAAGCGAGCTGGAGCGCCGTCCCCGACGAGCCCTACCCGGGAAGCGGACCCATCAACGTACCTAACCCGACGGTCTGCGTCCTCGCGGACACCAGGCTCGGCGTCTTCCCGAACAGAGCGGGCCAGCCCACTGGCCCCTTCTGCGAAGGACTCGGCCTGGCAGCGCCGGCACTCGCGGCATCTGCCGACTGAGCCATCCCACGGAAGGCGTTACGTCCCGTAAGAGGATCGACTGGCGGGCTATTCCTCGATCGGTTCAGCGCCCTCGAGCGGAGTCAGCGTCGCCCAGAATCCGTTCCCGGAACTGAGGTACAGGCGGAGGGGCTGGTCGGTGTCCATCGGGTCTCCGTCCGGGTAGAGGTCGGTGCCGCTGCACGCATCAGGCATCGACACGACGCGGATTGTCTCTCCTGCAATGAACGGTCCCTTCTCTGTCTCATCCACGGTGACCATGTATGCGGATGCTGCGACGCTGAAGACGCTCTGAGTTCCCGAGGCGCGAGGGGAGGCGGTCGTGATGACCGCTTCGGCGACCTCGTAGCGGGCTTCCGCGGATCCAAAATACGCCCAGCCCGGGCATCCCGACGTCTGCACCGCCGGCGCGCAGCCGGCGGCGGTGAGCAGCGCCGCTCCGGTTGTGAGTGCGGCAGCAACTCGAATGCGGTGACGCGAACCCGAGGTCATGCCGGTGACGCTACCCGCTCAGCTCCGTCCCATATGGGGATCGGCTAACGAGACCGCGTGCCGTACAAGGCGCTCTTCACTCCCCGCCGTTCACTCACCGAATGAGCGAACAAGCTGTGCCCGTCGACGTTCTGCGCGTGCACGGTGCGTCACCGCTGGCGCGATGATGTCGTGCTCGTCGTGGAGGGCGATCCGCGCGTGGTGTCGGTTAATCTCGTCGCTGTCTTCTGCGATGAGTTCGATTGCTCGTCTGGGTCGGTCGGCGCGGAATAGTACTGCCCAGCGCACCTCGACCGACCGGTCGCGCGCCAGCCGGAGCAACTGCTCGTCATTGGGGTACTGGAGTCCGCCCTCTGCGGCTCCGGCGCGGACGGCGCGATCGCGGTCGGTGATGAGACGCTCCATCTGTGTCAGGGAGATGCGGGGGTTGCGCGCGCACATGCCGCGGACAACCGGTGACGGGTCGGTGAGAAGCGACTCGAAGATCTCCAAGTCGTCGGTGGTCTGAGCCGTCCGGCCACGAGTCTCCCCGAAGGGATCCGCCGCGAGTGTTCTCTGTACCGCAAGGGCGAGCGACCTTTGGTCGTCGTCCGCGTACAGGTGGGCAAGGATCGCACGGACCCACTTGTCCGTTGATTTCGCCGCGATCTCGTGGAGTTGAGGGCGTTCACGAAGGCTGGTGGCGGCGGCGAGGCGCACGGCGTCGACGTCATCAGCGAGGAGACGCCCGATCGTCAGGTCATCCGCAGCGGCGTTCTCGGCAACAGCGATGCGCACCGATTTCGACTCGTGCCCGGCGAGTACCCGCAGGAGCACAGCGTCCACCGACGACTCTGCCCGAAACTTTGCCGAACGAATTGAGGGCATGACCACGATCATGTCAGCAGGCGTCGCGGTCGATGCGGGGGAACCAGTCGCGTACCAAGGCGGTAGGAGTTTCAGTCTCGATAGCCGATCGTGCACCGGACGGATTCGTTAGGGGTTCTCGCTCGCCGGCCCTTCTGTGTCAGCGAGGAAGGCGGCGGCGAGTCGAGCGACCTTCTGGCGGTATCGCTCGCAGGCTCCGATGCCTCGCGCGTCGAGCTCGTCATCGACCTCGACAAGCGGCTGCGCAGCTGCCGGTCCGTCGTGACCGATCCGGTCGTGCACCCAGGATGAGAAGGAGCGGAGATCCCAGTCGCCGGTGAGGAAACGACGGCATGCGACGCGCAGCGCGAGAAGCGGGATCTCCTCACCGTCCCGATCCAATGGCCGCGCGCCCGCTTCGATGAGTGCCGCCGAGCTGAGGTCGAAGACGTCGGCGGGAGTGGCGCTGGAGTAGAGGGACGCGAGAGCGACAAGGGACTCGCTGTCACTCCCTGCTGCGACGAGATTCGCTGCCAGAGCGATCACGTCTCGGGGCTGGACCAGCCCGAAGAAGAGAGCGGCTGTCGTTTCGCGCAGGGTCGGGATCGAAGGGTCATCACGGTCTTCTGCATCGTCTCGCATCCGACCTCCTCCGACCAGTCGCTCGCTGCCGCCCCGCGCTGCTGTCGCGGCGGCGGCGTCAGCGCGACTCGACACGTCGATCGGAACCGGTCGGTGACAGGTCGGCCCGTGGCTGAACCCGTGCTCGAGCTCGTAGACGCATTCCGAGCAGACGTGACCGCCGGCCGGTCCGGCATCCGCGACGTGCTCCACCCACGGGTGAGAGCACGCGCAACAGGCCTCAGCGAGCAGGGAGCGGAACCGAGCGCGGCGCGAACGGCGCGCGTCAGCTCGCGGGCGCCAACGCGAGAGGCCGAACATCCCGTGAGCGTAGCGAGCGCATCGCCACGCCGTCGCGCGCTCCGCCGTGCTTCCATCGCTTCTGGCGTCCCGTAAGGGGGTCGCTGAGCAGGAACTTCTCGAGTCCCGCGGTGCCGATGATCGGTGCCGTGTGGCGGTACCGTCGTTGCCCCTTTCGTAGAGGACCTCTGTGATCACCGTCAGCAGGTCAGGGTGAACCTGACGAGCTGGAGACCAACGCTCGTCGCAGTGATGGCAGCGAACGCGATGAGCGACGCCGCCGGACGAGACGGCACTCTGCGTCTCTTGGACAGCATGAGGATGCTGGATGCGCCGAGCGCCCAGGCAGGTGTGCTGAGTGCGGCGATGAGGAGCAGGACGGGTCCGCCTGTCGGAGGCGGTCCAGGGTCATCCATCTCCGCGAAGCCCATCAGCCCGGCGATGAGGATCGCTAGTCCCGAGAACGTCACGATTCCGAGGATCGCTGTGAGGAGGAGGGCGTAGGGGAGCGCGGTCGACGTGAGCGCACGCGCGGTCTTCGCCGCCGCATAGACGGATCCTCCGATAACGAGCAGGGCGCCGAGGTACCAGGCTGCTGCGCTCAGCGGGATCTCGCGCGGCCGGCAGTCCGTCATGGCTGGTGAGGCGAGGGTCAGCAAGCTCGCGCCGGCCTGAACGAGAAGCGCGGCGACAACGGTGAGAACAATCGCCGTCGCACCGGCGATCCGCCTCGCGCGCAACCGTGCATCGTTCTGCTGGTCGGTCATGGGCTCGAGGGTAGCTACCCCAGTCGGATAAAGAGGTCTAGTGGAGGCGGCCGCCCTCCATGGGACCGTCAACCATGCGTCCGGTAGGGGATCGTTCAGCGGATGGCGGCGGCCGGCTGAGGGCGCCGATCGGGGGTCTCCGTCGCCCGTAGCGGACCGAGCCCGAGTGCGCGTCTGAGGACGAACGCGCGCGACGCAGGCCCGGACAACTCTCGCCGTCGCCGGTCATAGGTTCGGCTAGGTTCAACTCGTGCCTTCGAGTCGACCAAGTGACCTTTCCGCTTCGGCAACAATAGGAGCAAGTTTTCTTGCGCACGCGTGGATAGCCCTGCTTGTAGGGGTTTCTTACACGGTATCTGCTCTTATGATTGCTGGACCGATGCGTGAAGCGGCCTCGGGAGTGCAATACACGCTGGCAGATGCAGTTTTTGAATACGCGTGGCCGTTTGCTTTAGTTGCTGTAGTTCTTCTCGCGCTGTCGCCCTTGACCGCGAAGATATCGAGGTCTATTAGTGGCAGCACTAATGGGGGTTCTCATCAACCACTGAGTATCACGAGAAACGCTTGGCTTATTTCGTTAGTTGCATTTGGGGTCTGTTTAATTCCCGCAACCCTTGCCAGCGCTTTTGGGTTTCTGATAATACCATTCTTGCTAATCATTGGCACCCCGTCGTCTTTTTGCATAGTGGTGCTCTTCTTGCAAAGGGCGAATGCGCGCAGTGCGCGACAAATCAGACCCTGAAACAGGTGGTCGCGTGTTCGCCGTGTACTCACCGGAGGGGCCGGCGCCTTGCTTCATACGTTGCTGCGTGGCGATCCCGCCCGAGGGTCAGAGGGTGGGGAACCAGCTTGAGTTGTCCACGATCCACAGCGACACGGAGTTCCAGAGCCCGGTGATGACGAGGACGCCGATGACGATGAGGAGCACGGCGACGGCCTTGTTGGCGTAGGCGCCGATGCGGCGCAGCCAGCGGCGTGAGCGTGCTGCGCGGGCGAGGACGAGTCCGAGCAGGAACAGCGGGGTGAGCATGCCGAGGAAGTAGACGAACCCCAGCGCGACGCCGAGTCCCACGGTGTCGATGTTGGAGGCGAGGCCGTAGGCGATGGCGAGGGATGGGCCGAGGCAGGGGTACCAGACGGCGGCGCAGCTGATTCCGAGCAGCAGTGCCTTCGCGGCCGAGCCGCCCGGGGTGGACGTTTTCGTGATCCAGGGGATCCGGAGGAAGCCGAGGGAGTAGAGGCCGGCGGCGATGAGCAGTCCGCCGGCGATGAACGTGTACGGCGGCCGGGCGAGGTTCACGTTCGCGCCGAACGCGAGCAGCAGGGCCACGGATCCGATCAGTACGAGAGCGGCCCCGACCGCGAACGCGAGGATCGACCACACCTGCCGAGACGGTCGGGCCCGTCCGTCCCCTGTCGAGGTGAGGGCGCCGACGATGCCGGGGAGGATCGGTGCGGCACAGGGGGAGAGGAGAGCGAGCGCGCCCGCGAGGAACGCGGTGCCGAGCGCGGAGAACATCCCCTCACCCTAGTTTCCGGAAAGGGCACATCCTGGTCTCGCGCTTCCTAAGCTGACCTCGTGACCTGGACAAGTCGACCGCGCAGCATCGCAAGGGTGACCGCTCGAACCCTCGCCATCACGGCCATCGCTGCCGCGGGCGCGGCCTCGCTGAGCGGGTGCTTCACCACCGCCGAGCGGCCGCCGCTCACTTTCGCGGACCTCGACCGGGCGGCGACCGACGCCGATACGTTCCCGACGCTGCCCCCGCGGGCCTCCTCGTCCAAAATGGACGAGACCAGCTCCCGGCTCGTCGGCCGAGTCGGCGACCGGTCGCTGTTCCTGGCGCGCACGAGCGATCCGGAGACGACGTGCCTGACGAGCTTCGCTGACGAGGACACATGGAACCAAAGCTGCGGCGTCGGCGGGTTCGACTCCACGGTCGACCGGAACACTCTCCACGTCGTCCCGGACGGCGGGAGAGTCGAAGAGACGTGGACGCCGCTGAGCGAAAACGTCTTCATTGACAGTCCTGGTGTGCGGTGACGACGATCGAGGAGCTTCGACTGGATAAGAGAGGCAGGGAGCGGATGACTCAGAATCAAACTCGACTGCTCTCGTTCGCGTCGGCAGGAGCCCCGATCTTTGCAGTCGGGTTCGATGCTCGAGGAGGTCGCGGCGTTTCAAGTGCGAACTCCTTCTACCATCACCCCTCATTCCGACAAACGTTCTGGTCGCGGGTGAACCAGTGAAGCGTCGCGTCCGGTGGCGCTGGATTGCTCTCGCGGTCATCGTCCTCGTGGCGGGGTTTCTTCTCTCAAGCGACCTATCAGGGAGTTGTATGGACTACGTGAACGCGCCAGGCGTGTGCACTCGCGCCAACGAAGACCCGAGAACATGGGTCCTCCTTGTGATCGGTCCCCTGATCCTTGTGGGTGCGCTCTACCAAGCCTTCCGGCGTAGGTGACAGACGAAGAGGTATGCCCCTCTTGGGAGCGACATACTGCTTCGCGGGCGGGAGCGGTTGATCTATGACCGTCCTGGTCGTCGTGCAGAGATGGTTGATCGGTTGAACGGCTGGCGAGGTGCCGATTCGTGGCCCGTCTCAGGTGGCTGGCGGTGCTGTGATCTCGAGAGAAAGTTCGATCTCGATCGGGTCACCGCTGTGTGAGCGTAGGGCAAGAACAGCGGGGCCGGTGGGCAGGTTGGCGGGGAGGTCGAAGGACTCGTTGACAGTGGATCGTTCGCCCTTCGGTATCGGTCGGCCGAGGAGTATCTCTTCGCCGCTCGCGGAAGGGGTGATGGTCACCGTGACGTCCGAAGCTGCGCGGCTCGTGCCTCCGGTGTCTTCACACGTCTCCCAGATGAAGTCGGCGCTGAGCCGGACCACTCCGTCTGGTTGCAAGGTCGACTCTTGAAGCTCGACCGCCTTTGCGGCGCAGGATCGGGCCGAGCTCGAAGTCACGCCGGCGCAGCCGCTAACGCTGAAGACCATGCCTGCCGCGACGACAATGGATGTCAGCCCTGCTGTCCGTCCCTGCCTCATGCAGGTCAGTGAAGCATTGCGCGCTCCTGCTCTCATCACGAGCGCCGCAAACGTCATCAAACCGTTGATGTCCCGCACTCGGCCTTCGGTAGAGATCCGGAGGGCAGCGCCGGTCGAACCTCCCGTAACGGGATGGTTGGCCGGGCGCCTAGACGTCTGCGGGCAGCGGTATCGTCCCGCGAAGCCTGTGGCGGTGAAGCTCGCACCGTCGATCATTACTCCGACGTTCGGGCCGGAGGACATCAGCGCGGGATGTTCCTACTGCGCTCGGAACTGGCGCTGGTCGCTGCAGTAGCAGTGATGGCCGCGAGCGGCTGTCCTGCGGAACGCCGCCGCCCGCGCCCGCGCGCGGCGCATCCCGCGCGCCGGGCTGGTGCGGGGAACGGCCCTCCCGCAGACGCCAACTTGCAGCTCGCTGCCACGAACACTGTCCCACTGATGATCTTCGAAGGGCATGCGTGTCCCGCTGCCAAGCCCGGGTGTCGGCAACACCCAGGGTTGTATTGCCGAGCTATGCGGAGTAGACCTAGACGTGCACGACTACCGCTCACAAGGGGTGAGCGCGGGGACTTGGATGAAGGTCGTAATAGTCATGCACACCTCACGAAATCGGTCCGCTGGCAAAATCGCCACGGTGTTCGTTGCGCTCGTCCTGGGTACGGTTGTCGCACCTGCCGCTCAGGCTGACGTACCAGGACTGAACACTCATTCCTGCGACGGACAGACGTACGACCACTCGCTCGGCAGCTACAGCAACGACCAGGGGGACTTGCCGCTGCGTTGCGGAAATTCCCGGTTCGGACTGAATCACATCATCGCTCGCGGCCACTTTGACGCGGACACCAACTTCGATATTCAGCAGACACTCAGCTACGGCCTCTACGCACCCGGGAGCTCAGGCTCTAAGACGCTCTACGACGCAAACTGCACACCCGTCTACTTCGTTCTCTTCGGATATAACGCCTACAACGGCTCCGATCCCCTCGCTAACCCCATCGGCATCGTCAACGCCTACAAAATCGACAGCACCATAAACACCCGATCTACCAGCAGCACCACCGCCGCACCCATCATCCAACCGCCCTACGGGACCGGATGCCCCGTCTACACCCCGATCGAGAACGATTGACCGACACCCGCGACCTCGCCGACGTCGTGGGGTGGATGCGCCGCCACTACTCCACCCCTTACGACGTCATCGCGGCTACCGCAACCCACAGCTCAAACGGATGGAGCGTTGACACAACCATTCGAGCTACACCCACCTCCACTGACGAGGTAGTGAATCTCGACCAGTGGGACCCTGCCGCAATCGATTCCCTGACCACCGGAGGCGACCTTGCAGTCGAAGCCTTCGCGCTAATCTTGCACGCCAACCTCATCGAATGGTGGGATACGGAACGACCGAAAACGTCGACGCGATACTGAACCACTAAACAATGTGACGAATCAAGCATAAGATCCGAGCAGACACCCCCTGCGAGGCGACGGACGGAAAGCAGCTGATTGCTCCGTTGAGCGGCTCTTCACCGGCACGCCGACAGCATCACGGGCCGCCGACCGACTCGACCCTTCCCTCGGCAGCTCCCAGAACCGCGCCACCCCGGGCACGCTGCTTCAACTTCGATCCCATCGCCAACACTCCGACTCACGGTGGTATTGCAACGACCGGCTGAACCCAAGTCCCCCTAACGGACACCTCCGGAGTAGATGAGGACAGCCGCTCCGGCGTCGAGGAGCCTCTCCGGCCCCTGTTCGATGCGCGAGGATTTGGACATGCGTACCGATAGGGAATCGCTCTCCGCGTCGAGCGGGAGCCTCGCGCCCGCAGCGCGAGGCTCCTCTGACCCGGCCCGGCTCGAACGGGCTGCCACCCTCACCGTGCTGCGGGCAGGACACCCCCTTACTGGATTAGGGGTGCCTTGGGCGGGCGCATTCGACGGTAGTGCGGCGCGAGCCTCGGAGGGCTAGTGCGTCGATGCGTCCGGCGTCCGATGAGGGGTCGTTCACCGCACCACTGCGGCGAGCCGGATGCGCTGTGCATGGGTGCGGGCGGCAGTGTCCCGTAAGGCCCGCCCGATGGAATGTCCAGTGAGGGGGTGGCTATCGGGACACTGGGGCGGTGATTCAGAAGGCGATGCTGCGCACTCGAGCCGAGGCGCTCGACGACCTCGAGCGGCAGATGCGTTCCGAGGCTGACTTCGCGGGGGAGCGGATCGTGCGGACGGGGGAACGGCTTCCGGTTGCAGGAGACGAAGACCTTCACGGTCCAGGTGTGGAAGATGCTGTCTAACTGGCGTCTCGTGGTGATGCTGCCGCACCTGCAAATCGAGGGACCCACGGGTACTGCTACTTCGGCGCCGGTCCTGAGAGCGTGGTGTGCGCGGTCGCCGCTGGTCTGCAGTGGGCGGATCCGATGAACACGGCTCCGGCGTGGTTCGACAAGCAGGCGTTCTGCTTGTCGGTTCGGTCCTTGCGGGGTGGACGGACAAGCGAACGGCTGCTGCAGCGCGTGCTGCAACAGCCGTTCGGACTTCTCCGCGGATCTACGGAGCGAGGATGTAGCTCATGCCGGGCACGTCCTTGACCTGGCGGGTGCCCCACTGGCCGGGGCCGGCGACACCGTTGAGCTCGGTGATGTTGATGTAGAGCCCGTCGGGGTGCTGTTCGATGGAGTCGACCCAGGCGACGTGGCCGTACGTCGCATCTGACCCTTGGACTCCGGGCTGGAAGACGACGATGCTACGCGCCTGCGCATCGAGGACGGTCGTCCAACCGGTTGCCGCTGCGGTGTCGGTCCATTCATAGGCGTTGCCCTCGAAGGCCGGGTAGAGGCCCGTCGCCTCGTGGAACTTCTCCTTAGCCCCGTAGGTGCACTGAGTGGGGTCCGGGACGGTGTTGGTCGCTTCAGTAGTGCCGACGGTGCGGCCGCTGTCGGCAGTGACGGCTGCTGTCGCGACGGTGTCGGCTTGCGCGGGGGCGGCGGCGAGCGTCGGGACGCCGAGGGCGAGGGTGACGGCGACGATGCCGCCGAGAATCTTGCTGCGCTGGAACGACCGGCCGTGCTGAGTCGTCTAGCTGGCCGTGGTCTTCGTGGTGTCCATGATGTTTCTCCTTCGATGTTTCTCCGGTTCAACTGGTTCCACCCTCCTCCTCGCCGCGAGCGGTGGCGAGGTTGCACATGGACTACGGAGAGGTTGCACATGGACTACGGAGAGGTTGCACATGGACTACGGAGAGGTTGCGCATCGACCACGGCGAGGTTGCACACCGACTACGGAGGACGTCCAAGAAGCACTCAGCTGCGCCTGCGCGTAATCCGCTACTCCAAAGACGTCATTCCGAGGTACATACAGGCGCATAGGTTGTCTCGCATCCCTATGGATTCGAGACGTCTTATTGGTCAGAGAAGCGGAGCTTCCTCACCTGCGCGCTGGTTTGGAGCAGTGAGTCTCAGAACTAGGTAACGCAACTGTTTCCCGCGACTTTTATCAACTGCACTGGTTGCGAGACGCAGCCCGGCCTTTCTTGTGGAGCGGGCGCCTGCGTTGCCGCGCTCAGGCACCGTGACTGGTGTCGCGGGCGAGTGGCTGAGGTCTTCGACGTCGATCGGACCTACACGCCGCGCGCGCAGCAGCTTGGTTGATCTTGACTGCGATCCTCGTGATGACGCCCGTGCTCCTTGTCGGCGAGCTCTTGTGTGCTTGACCGCGGACGACCGTGTCAGAGCAGCTCGAGCAGCTGCGCCTTCTTGCGGTCATACTCCTCCTGAGTGATGGCACCAGAAGTCAGCAAGCCGTGCAGGGAAGTGATCCGCCGCGCTGCGTCGTGACTCGACTCGTCAAGGGGGCCAACGGTGTCTGCATCGATAGGGTTCCTCTTAAGCGACTCGTCGTCCGTAAGCGTTTCAGGGGTTGCCTCAACGGACGAAGCGCGTCGCTCCACCATGAGCGACTCGACTGTCGCTGCGCCGGTCCTTGCTCGGTGGAGGTCCAACGCGAATACGTACTCGCTACCGTAGGCCGTGATCCTCAGTGCTCCGCCCTGAAGGGAGTCGACGGCGTCCACGGCCTCGATATCGCCGACGGGAATCGACGCCTCGACGTCTCGGTGCGTCCACTCGAGGGCGTCGTCGAAGATAGTCACCGTCGCCTTGTCGCGCTTGTCGCCGAACGGGGACGACCACAGCTTCTGATGCGAGGTCACGTTTTGGGCATCGGCGTCCACGGCTGACGAAGAGGGTTCCCCTGTTGCGGTAGCCGACGCACTCCCGCTTCCTGCGAGTGACACCGCTCGCCGGATCGCCGTATCGAGCCGGCCCCGTACAAGTCCGAGCTCTCCCTGGGAAGTAGGGTCCGTCACTCCGGTGAGCGAGTTGGTCGTCGTGGCGCCGGAGATGGTAGCTACGGCGCCGGATCTTTCGCCGGTGACGGACACCGAGAGGTTGCCGTCCCAATGCCGGTACAAGCTCTTCGCCCGCAACAAGACGAAGCCGGACGTCGAATCGGCGTTCTGCACCGACAAGCGGCACTGCGCCGCTGCCGTCAGCACCGCCCGGAAGACCAACTCCTCTGACGCCCCCGGGAAAGAGATGCGTCCGTTGCTCAGCGCCGAGGAGAAGAAGCCCATTTCTCGATGGTGCCGCTGATCGGCACTCAGCGCCACTGCTCTACCTCGCATACTGCCCCGAGCCGTCGTGCAGAGACTCCTGTCGGGGACGAGGTGATCACGGGCGTCTCGTGCAGAGAGCAATCTGGGACGAGCGGCCGCTCACAACGCCTTCAAATAATGAGGAATACGCATTGATTGCGCGCGGTAAGTTTCGCTCGCTGCTGCCGCAGCCTGTCCTGCTGGGGCTGGCAACAGGCAACGCCGGAACTTCGAGGTGCCGCCAGGCTAGAAGCTGTCGCTCCTGACGAGGAGCTACAGGGGTTGGCGCCGTGGTGACCTCGGCGCACCTCATCGCGAAACATGGTGCAAGACTCACCGCCCTTAGATGCCAGGCCCTTCGGCTCTGGCGCTAGTTGGCGGCGACGGTTGCAGCAACTCGAAGGTAGGCGTACACGGTCTCCCGGCTGATGCCGTACTCCTTCGCCAGCGTCGTCTTCGGCACCCCGGCGGCGGCACGTTCCCGTAGCTCGGCAGTCTGGGCCGGCGAGAGTGAGCGGGCACGTCCGCGGTAAGCGCCGCGCTGCTTAGCGAGGGCGATACCCTCGCGTTGGCGCTCTCGGATGAGTTCGCGCTCGAACTCCGCGAACGCGCCCATCATGTTCAGAAGCAGGTTCGCCATCGCACTGTCCTCTCCCGTGAAGGTCAGCTGCTCCTTGACGAACTCGACCCGGACCCGCTTGTCCGTCAGCCGGCGCACTAGCCGACGCAGGTCCTCGAGGTTCCTCGCAAGCCGGTCCATCGAATGCACGAGCACCGTGTCCCCGTCGCGGACGAACCCAATCATCTCTTCGAGCTGCGGACGGTTCACGTCCTTCCCGGAAGCCTTGTCCTCGAACATTCGATCCAGGATCACGCCGTCGAGCTGACGGAGCGTGCTCTGATCCAGCGTGCTCACCCGCACGTACCCGACTCGCTGACCCGTCATGCCGCCTCCGACCCCTATTTGTCCAGTTGAAGTCTAAGAGTTTCAAGGACGAGTGTCAGAAAAAACCGAGAGCGACCCTAGTCGGACGTGGTTCGCGGATCTGTCTGACGTCTAGTTGAGGTGTACCCCAGCTGGACGTGGTCGCGGTCATTCGAGTGCCGTCGGTGCAGAGGCGTCGGAGGTCCTTGATCGTGGTTCAGCGGGGGTTGGATGCGGGGAGCTGAGCTACTCGCTCACTCGAGTCCATTCCCCGTTCTTTAATGTGTGGCGGAACCAGCCGGCGATCGTCTCGGCCTCGTCCGGGTCCTCGAGATCGTAAGTCGGGTATTCGTACGCCAGCACATCCGTGCCCTCGAGGCGCGGGGAGTCGGTCCCGTCGTCGTAGATCTTGGCGTAGACGTCGCCCTCGGAGGAGGAGAGACTGCCGCCGGAGAAAGGCGTCCCGATCAGAACGGGAGTCGCGCCGCTGAGGTCGAGCGCCAGCACCGTCGACATGATCGACGCGCGCCCGGCGCAGCACAGCGCGGCCGGCGTGCCCGTGCACTGGACGACAAGAACGGCGTCGTCTCTGCCGTCCCCGGTGAGATCCGTGGTGCCGACGAGCCGCGTTGCGAGGATGCCCGTCCCACTCTGGCCGTCGTCGAAGTTCTCGCCCTGACCGTCGGACAACTGGATGGGCCGGGACCCTTCCCACTGGGTGCACGCACCGGCGGGGATGAGCAGCTCGCCGACGACGTCCTCGATCGGCCCACGGCTGTCGACGTCGTCGACGACGTATCCGATCATGGCGTTCACGAGTTGCTGCGTGCGCATCAAAGACCCGTGGTAGCACGGCGAATTGCCGCCTTCCATTAGGTCACGACCGACTTCGTCGACCGTTTTCAGCTTCATGTCCCGCAGGAACTGCTCTCCGAGGCTGTGCACTGCGCTGATTGTGTAGCGGCAGCGGGCGCTGTCCCGAGTCGTCGCGCGTGCTGTGGCCGATTCGTGGCCGACGACGACGTCCCCGACGCGGACATCCTCTGTCTGGAGGGGAAGACCGAGGAAGCCCATCCGCGGCATTGTCAGCGTCGTGTCGCCGTAGAGCGCGTGCACGGGCAATTCGGTCGGCCATGGTTTCAACAGACTGAGCTCCGTCGACCCAGTTCGAAGCGCCCGCCCAGCATCTGATTCGAAGGCGCTCGCTTGCGCGGGTAGCCAATCGCACGGGGTCCCGGTGTTCAGTGAGGTGGTCGTCGCGGAACCGCAACTGCTAAGTGCGCTCCGCAGCAGCGCCGAGAAGGCGCGGCTGGCGGTGGCATTGATCGACCCGCCCGAGCCTCCCGCGGAGACGGAACGAGCGATGTCGGATCCGGTGTTCGGCGTTCCGAAGGTGATGACCTGGCTCAGGTCCTTGAGCAGGCCAGGATCCTGGGCCAGTGCTTGGCGCACAGCGAGGCCACCCATGGAGTGCGCGACGACGATCACCTTCTGGCCGGAGTTCTGAGCCAGGCACCGGATCGAGTTCGCGAGCGGTGCCGCGATCTGATCGGACGTGACCCACTGCGCCGACGCGTCGTGATAATCGAAGGTGTAGACGTCGGTATCCCCGAGGTACTGCAGGACGCCGACCACGGTCCGAGAGGATGGGGTGATCGATTCGCCGATCGTGCCGAGGTCGGCCGTGCGCGAGAAGTTGCCGAGCGGCTTTGAGAGGTGTGCTGAGTTCCCGGTCCACCCGTGGACCATCAGCACCGGGACGACTCGGCCCGATTCCGGATCTGGTCTCGCCTCGCCGTCGGCTTCGTAGTCGCTGATCCAGACGTTTGCCTGCTCGAGCCCTCGGGGCGCACAGCCGGCGGAGAGATTCGGGTACGAGTTCTCGGTCGGCGAGGCGACGGCGGGCGGCGTGGCGACGACGAACGCTGCGAGCAGCAGCATGACCAGAGCGACTCGAATGCGTCTCACTGCTGCAACTCGCTCTCGATCGTGCCGTCCAGCTTCCAGACGCCGTTCTCGACGACCATGAATGCGAGGTAGGCCCTCGGGTCCGACTCTCCGGGCACCGTCGTCGACATCGCGATCGTGCCTGCCTGATCGTCGGTCGCCACCCAGGTGGAAGAGTCAACGTCGATTGTCGCGCCCGGTGGCACGGCGACGTCCGGTGCGGCCTGAACAGCGGGGCGCAGAGCCTCGGATGCCCCCGCGACAGGATCCTCCGGCAGTGCTCGCAAAGCATCCGCAACGGCTTCTGCTGTCGGGTCGGTCACATCGGGTGATTGAGTCGGCGTCGCGCTGCTCTCGGGGGCGCTGGCCGACGATCCCGGGCCCGACCGCCACTGGAAGGGATCCACCACGAAGGTCGCGCCTGCGCCGATCAGCACGATCGCTCCGATCGTGACCGCGAGGGTGCGGGCCTTCACGCTCGGCACCGCATAGTCGAGACAGGTGCAGAGGTGTGGTGGATGACCTCGTCGAGCCCGAAAAGGGTCAGACGCGGTCCAGGCGTCGAGTGCGATGCGGACGCACCGGCCGTGCGTGATCGCATGCGGTCATTATGTCGACGGGATTCCCGGAGGCACAATGTCGAGTTCGTGCGGCGAGACATCACGTCCTGTGTCTGTGGTCACCAGCGCCGTGCTGTCAGAGCTCGATCTCCGCGATCCGCTGTGCAGAGGGCCCGCTCGTCCCCCCAGCCCAACCGTGTCAGCACCGCGGGCCTACTCGCACAGCGATCCCGCGCGCCATGATCCGGCATCTGCGCCTGCCTACCGATGCGGATGGGGATCCGGTCGCCCAGGTCACGCGTGACTTGGGCGTGTCGCGAGCGACGTTCTACCGCCGCTCCCGCGCGCGCGTCGACGCGGGCCGAGGAGCACTCGGAGCCAGCGACTAGGGCCCGGAGGCTGCGGTCATACCGTCAGTTTCGCAAGTCGTTCTCCGATGCGGGTTCCGTCGCGGTGTTCCTTCGGGCACAGGTTGAGCCAACGCTGGAGGACAGCGATCTCTTCGTCGCGGCGTCCGAGCTTGCGGTAGATAATGGCGGCTTGCTCGGTGTACCAGGGTGCCGGTTCGCGGCCGTCGCGGGAGCCTTCTGCTCCGGCGATCGCTGCTGTGCACAGGACGAGAGCTTCGTCGAGTCGTCCTTCGCGCTTGAGCTGTTTGATCGGCTCGACCAGCTCCAGATAGTGCACTCCGTTCACCATCCCGCGCTGGAAGTCCTTCGCTCGCGCTCCTCCGCCGGCGAGGGCCTCTTTAACCATGGTTCGGGAGGACTGGTGGTGCGCGGCGGCTTTCGCTGGTGATGACAGGGGGGTCGGTTCGATGCGGACCACTGCCACCGCGCGGGTCCGTCGCCCAGCCATGCCCATGCCTCGGCTCGCAGGCCGGTGGGCAGAAGTTCGGTGAAGATCTGCACTTCGACGACTTCTGACCCGTCCTCGCTCAGCTCGAGCTCCTGCGCGATAAAGCTGGGGAGGTAGCCGATGCGCTCGCCCTCGACATGCACTCCTACGGCGAACGGGTCTGCTCTGTTGTCGGGCTCTCGTTGCAGGGAACCGGACGTCTCGATGTAGCCGCCTTCGGCGGCGTGATGACGTGATGCCAGCGCCGTGATCGCCTCGCGGGCGAAGGTCGTCGTTCCCGTCAGCTGCACCACGCCAAGCTCGATCGTGGTGCTGAGGTTCACGCGAAGTTGAACGCGGTGCGCGAACGGGGACGCGGCGCTCGGCTCCTCCTTCGACGTGGCGTCGTTGGTGCGAGGAGCGGTCCGGCCCAGCAGCCTGTCGAGGAAACCCATACCCGGCATCATCGGGCAAAAAATCCCGAATCTGTACTGCGGCCGAGGTCCCGCTGTCCACCTGTGTGCAGGCCAGCCCCAGCGAGAGCTGGGCTGTGCACAGGTGGTCAGGGGGCGTCCGCCTCGGACGCTGACGCACGCCACGCAAAGAAGGGGAGCATCCAGTCGGATGCTCCCCTTCACTCTTGCCCTGGGCTCAGGCCGTCGCCTCCCGTGCCGCTGCCACTTCGGTGTAGAGCGGGGGCTGGTTGTCGTCCTCGAACATGCCGACCGGTGGCGGCGTGTAGGGCAGCGGATCTCCGACGTCGTTCTCGTCGCGGGAGTCCGCGAACGGCCCGTCCATCGAGAGGAGCACGTTCATGTGCGGGTCGCAGTGGTTGACCCACCAGGTGCTCGGCCCGTCCGTCTCGTCTCGCCGTGCGGCCTCCCACGCCCGCCACAGGGCCTCGATGCGCTGCACCGCCGCCTCGCTTTCCCACCAGGCCGCTTTCCAGCGCATGCCGCCCCCGGAGCCATACGCAATCACCCGGCGGCGGTAGGTGCTGATGAGCTGCTTGCGCACGAACTCATCCGCGGACCCGTAGTGCGTCGTTACTGCCTCCTCGCCTGGCGCCGGAGCGTGCTCTGCGGTGGGTGCGGAGTCCTCGCCGCCGAACGGGTCGAAGTCGTCTGCGGTCATGCTTCCTCGATAACGGCGGTAGTGACGAGGGGCGGCGTCGTCGGTGCGGGCTTGCCCGCTTTGTGGTTCGCGATGGAGGCGTTGATCGACTCCACCAGCGCCTTGGGTCCGTCGAACCAGGGGACGGTGCGCAGAATCGCGGCACGGTTACCGGAGGACATCATCACCGCGCGCCCGATCTTGCGGCCCTTCCTCGGTGTGGGGAGGTTCGCCAGCTCCGCGACGTCGAGGATCAGTTCGCGCTTCAACGCGCTCGTGGTCGAGCGCACACCCTTGTTCATGCTCGCGGAGGTCGTCTCCCGGTCGTAGGTGCCGATCAGGTCGGACACCATGCGCAGGACCCTGAACCGACCCCTTGACAGCACGGTGCTCGGAGCTGAGTGACGCGATGCGCTCACACGCACCGCTCGAGCAAAGGCTCGCTCCCTCCTCCCTCCGCCGTCACACCCAACTAGGAGGTACCACAGGGGCTCGCGGGTATGTAAACGCCCAGCCCCCATGCCCGTCGGCCACCCTTCCCGGCCACAGGGCCACGCCGCCGGGCCTGCGAAGCCCCGCGTTACCTCTTCTAGCGTTCCATAGCGGAACGCAATGAAGTCACTGCCTCGAAGGTAAGTTTCGGCTGGCTGGTATGAATTGCTTGCCCGACCCATTTGATGCCATTCTCATCAGCCTTGATAGACGCGGTTCCAACGGGTTCCGAAAGCTCTTGGGCTGTATCCATACCATGAAGTAGTGCGGCTTCCACTCCTTCGGACGTGAGAAGCTGTTCATGCCACCCGAAAACGTTGGAGGGTCCTCTTCGATATCTATAGAGGATGAAGGCGTCATTAGGTTCCTGTGCCCAGCAGTGAATAAGTTCGATATCACCAGCACGATCTTGCTTTAGGAAGACACGCACTCCTCGCAGGAAGGCGTCGGCTGTATGTTCCGCTTGTGTCATTGCCTAACTCCTTCTAATCGTCAGTAGCAGAGGAGAAGAGTAGATTTCTTCTCCTCTGCTACTGACCGAACTTACTCCGTGAACATGATCTCCGGCAGGGGCGCGTAGTCGAACGCGACCTCGGTCACGTCGCTTGCGATCTCTGCCTTCAGCTCCTCGATCTCCGGCGACGCGAGGATCTCGGCCTGCTTCGCTTGTTCGTCCGCCGTGAGCCCTTCCTCCGCAGGCGTGCTCGACCGGCTGTACGGGTTGTCGACACCTGGGTGGTTGATCGAGTACGTCACCCAGTCGGCGCAGCGAGCTTCGCCGCCCTGTTTGCAGTAGAGGGTCTGCATGCCCATCTTTCCGCCGACGGGCCATCCGTAGTACAGGTCGTACGACCGGGGATTGTAGATGCCCAGCAACTCGACCTGCTCGCGGAGCACGCACCTGCCGTCGACGCAGTCGTAGTTGCCCGCGTAGGCCTTCAGGTTGTAATTGCCGTTCCCCTGCAGCGTGCTGTTCGTGGAAGCCATCACCTTCTTCATTGCGTTGGTGCTCCAGATGTTGTGCTTGTGGAAGACCTTGTCGAAGCCCCACCCGCGCTCGATGTCTGCATCGTAGAAGCCGCGCCGGATCGGGAAACTCCCATGCGTACTGCTCGACACCGTCGCGAAGGTGTCTGTACTGGGGTAGCCGGCGGGCGGTTGTGCTGCCATCGCCGGTCCCGTAGAGACCAGTCCGATTCCGGTGGCTGCGATGCCCGCAATAAGCAGGCTTGCAGCGAAGGAACGGAAACGCTTCATGCGATCCACCTTTAGCTTCTTGTCTCTACTCTCATTGGCACTTCTGAATTCCCTCAATGGCATATCGAACGGCCTTTCATCTGTAGCGTTTTTTCAGATGCGGATTGATCTCCGCGTTTGAAGAAGGCTTGCAGCGAAGTCAGGAACGGTCAAGAGCGGAGCTTCAAGTGGCGGGATAAGTGGCGCGTTCGTGAGCGAGGAGTCTTACTCGGATCTTCGTGAATTCGGCTCTACTTCTTTCTCTCCTCCGCTTTCGCTTGCTTCAGCGCCCTCGGTTGGCGTGGCCGGAAGGGTGGCGGCCAGCGCGCTGGTGAGATCACTTCGGGGGCCGCCCGCAATGCGACTCTCGTTGGCGGCACACTCCGATCGACCATATGAGTATGTGTCACGTTCCAGGCGTGTGGTGAGAGGACGAAAGGTATGACAGGAGCGAAAAATCGCAGCACACCAGTGAAACCACTCCAAGATCGAGCTCATCGAACGCGAGCCGCGATCGTCGCGGCGGCACGCGAAGTCGTCATCGAGGTGGGTAGAGATCGGGCGACAACCGCCAAGGTGGCGGCTCGCGCCAGCGTCGGCATCGGCACTCTCTACCGGTATTTCGTCGATTTCGCGGATGTGCTCGAGGCTGTTTATGCAGAGGATCCGATCTACGATAGACATCAAGCGGTACTGAGAGCTGCGCACAAGGCGACCGACTCGGAGAGCGCCGAGACCGTCGCGGTGGAAGCTCTTCAAGAACTCATAAAGGAACTCAGGGCTGAGTCGCTTCTCGAAGCCGAGCTGCGTCTTTACACCTGATCTCGGGATCGTGCGAGCAACCCGCGGTGTCCGCTCGCATCGCAGAAGGCCTTCGTTTGTTCAGCGAGCGCACGCATCGGATGCCTCGCCACGAGGGACCATCAGCGCTCGCCGCCCGACCGCTCCCCGAACTCCACGAGCTTCGCGAACAGGTCCTCGATCAGCCAGCGGGTGTCGAACGCCTCGCAGACCCGGATCGTGTACGGCCCGGAGTCGGGCAGGAGCTCGCCGTCCGCGGAGAACCGCGGTGCGCGGCGCTCCCGCCAGCGTCCGCCGGCGGGGTTCATCGCGGCGCCGATCGCCGGGCTGTCACCCAGCGACCGGAAGTCGAGCGGCCCGTACGGGATGGTCTCGTTGAACGCGATCAGCTGGTCCACCAGGTAGTCCCCGAGCGGGCTCGTGCCGCGCAGCCGGGTCCGCAGCTCGGCGTGTCCGACTCCGACTCCGGAGTACACGGGCATCGGGATCTGCCAGAGGGCGATGCCCGACTCGAGCACCAGATTCGCGGCGTCGACGTCGTTGATCAGATTGAACTCGGGGCTGTAGGCGGGGATCTCGTCGTAGGGCGGGCCGCCGACCCAGACGACCACGATGTCGCGGGAGGCGATCGACGGCTCGAGCAGCAGGGCGGCGGCGACGTCGGTCAGCGGCCCGAGCACGGCGATCCACAGGCGGCCCTCGTCGCGCAGCGCCTCGGCCACGATCAGGCGGGCGCCGTCCGACGCCTCGGCGGGCAGGGCCGACTCGGCGCCGTCGACGACGGTCACCGTCGCTCCCGCCAACTCCACGATGCGGTCGATCTCGGCGCGCGACTCCGGCATGCTCCCCGGCCGGCCGAAGTGCGCCGCGACCAGACCGCGGACGTCGAGGGTCTCGGTCAGCAGCGCCTGGATGATCGCGAACTGGTCGTCGGCCTCGTTCGCCGCGTCGGTGCTGACGATCAGGCGGTGCGGGGGAGGCGGGGTCATGCGGACTCGCGCTGCACGAGGGTCGTCGCGAGGATCGGCTGCCGGTCGACCGGGCGGCCCTGCACGACGGCGACGACGGTCTCGGCGGCGACGCGGCCCATGTCCTCGAGGGGCTGCCGGATGGTCGTGAGGGTCGGATCCGAGGTGGTCGCGATGACGACGTCGTCGAAGCCGATGACGGAGACGTCGGCGGGGACGCGGCGGCCGGACGCCTGCAGGACGCGGATCGCGCCGTTGGCCATCAGATCGGAGGAGGCGAAGACGCCGTCGAGGTCGGGGTGGCGCTGCAGGAGGCGGGCCATCGCGGCGGAACCGCTCTCGAGGGTGAACTCGCCGTGCACGATCGGGCTGGAGTCGAGGCCGAGCTCGGTCAGCTCGTCGCGCCAGCCGCGGATGCGGTCGCGGGCGGGCTCCATGTCGTGCGGGCCGGCGATGATGCCCAGGCGCCGGCGGCCGGAGTCGGCGAGCGCGCGGGCGGCGAGGCGGCCGCCTCCATAGTTGTCGGAGTCGATGACGATCGCGTCCTCGGGCAGGGCGACGCGAGGGCGGCCGACCCAGGCGATCGGCACGGGGGAGTCGGCCAGCGCCTGGGCGAGGTGGGTGATCTCGTGCTGGAGGATCACGATCGCGCCGTCGACGGCCCGCGAGCGGAGGAAGCGGGGGATGCGGTCGCTGTCGTCGTGGTCGGCGGGCAGCAGCACGGGCTGCACCTCGCCGGCGTAGAGGCCCTTCGCGGCGCCCTTCAGCACCGAGGTGAAGAACGTCCCGGTGAGGCTGTCGAGCTCGTTGAAGGCGACGATCAGGGCGATGGCCCCGGCCCGCCCGCCGCGGAGCATCCGGGCGGCGCTGTTCGCCTCGTAGCCGAGGGACTTCGCGGCGCGCTCGACCGCGGCGGTCATCCGGACGTCGACATTGGTGCCGCCTGCGAGCACACGGGCGGCGGTGGCGCGCGAGACGCCCGCGGCCTGGGCGACGTCCACCAGCGTGGGTCGAGTCATGCTGCTTCCTTCTGCGAGGGGAGGTTCCGGCTTCCGCGCCTCCCCGCGGAGCACGGTGGGGAGAGCGTCGGAGTGAAGACTCGCACGGGGCGGCGGGCGGCCGTCCGGAACTGCTCGATTTGCGAAACTTCCCTTTGATACTAGGCGGAGATCGTTATCTCGCGGAGACCGGTTCTCGCTTGCATCGTGCTCGCGGGCGGGTTAGGTTGGCCGCCAAGAGATCGTTCTCTGAGGCCCGCCCTCACCGAAACCCTGCGAATCCCCAACGAAGAGGAATTGTCGTGAAAAGAAGCCTGACGGCCGTAGCCGCAGCAGCAGCAGTAGTCGCGCTCACCCTGACCGGGTGCTCGTCCGGAGGGGGAGGAGGCGCCTCGGACGACCCGAACGCCGAAGCCACCTTCTGGTCCTTCACCGGCATCAACGCCAAGGACAGCGTCGACGAGTACCTCGCGAAGATGCCCGACGCGAAGATCAAGCTCTCCGAGGTCGGCAGCACGACCGAGACCGCCACCGCCCTCACCGCGGCCCTCGCCGGCGGCAAGGTGCCCGACCTGGTCATGATCCAGAACGACGACCTGCCCCAGTTCGTCGCCAACAGCTCGAACTTCCTCGACCTGCGCACCCTCGGCGGCGACGACGTCGCCTCCACCTACCTCCCGTGGGCCGCCTCCGCCGCGACCGCCGACGACGGCTCCGTCGTGGGCGTCCCGACCGACGTCGGCGGACTGGGCTTCGCCTACCGCGCCGACCTCTTCGAGCAGGCCGGCCTGCCGACCGAGCCCGACCAGGTCGCCGAGCTCTGGAAGGACTGGCCGTCCTTCATCGAGACCGGCAAGAAGTACACCGAGGCGACCGGCAAGCCGTTCGTCGACAACATCGAGACCAGCGTCTTCTTCTCGACCGTCAATCAGGTCTCGGAGAAGTACTACTCGCCCGACGGCGAGCTGGTCTACGACACCAACCCGCAGGTGAAGGACGCGTTCCAGGTCGCCGTGGACACCAAGGACGCCGGCATCAGCGCCGGCATCGCCGCCTGGTCCTCGGGCTGGGCCCCGGGCCGCGCGAACGGCGCCTTCGCCGTGACGATCGCCCCCTCGTGGATCCTCGCCGGCATCAAGACCGACGCCCCCGACACCGCCGGCAACTGGCGCGTCACCAGCGTCCCCGGCATCGGCGGCAACTGGGGCGGCAGCGTCATCGCCATCCCCGCCCGCGCCGAGCACCCCGAGGCCGCCTGGCAGTACATCAAGACGATGATGTCGGCCGAGGGCCAGACCGACCACTTCAAGGCCTCGGGCACGCTGCCCGCCGCCACCGAGGCGGTCGCCAGCGAAGAAGTCCAGTCGTACACCGACCCGTTCTTCGGCGACTCGAAGATCGGCGAGGTCATGGCGACCTCCGTCGAGCAGTTCCCGTCCTTCTACAACGGACCGGACACCACCCCGATCAACGGGGCGCTCCTCAACACCCTCGTCGAGCTGGAGGCCGGCAACGTGACCTCCGACAAGGCGTGGTCGACCGCACTCGACACGGCCAAGCAGGCCATCGGCGGCTGATCGCCCCACCCACCCGAGCGGCCCGGCGCCTCGCGCGCCGGGCCCCTCCCCCCTTTCTCGACGGAGGTACTCCCGTGTCAACGGTGACAGCAGCACCACCCCGCAAGCAGCGCAAGCAGCCCAGCGCGCCGGTCCAGAAGGCCGCGCGGATCCGCAACTCCCTCTCGGAGCGGATCGCCCCCTACGCGTACGTCGCGCCCTTCTTCATCATCTTCATCGTCTTCGGGCTCTTCCCGCTCCTGTTCACGTTCTACGTCTCGCTCTTCGACTGGAACCCGATCGGCGAGCAGACCTTCGTCGGCATCGCGAACTTCCAGCAGCTCTTCGCCGACTCCCGGTTCTGGAACGCGCTGGTCAACACCTTCGGCATCTTCATCATCTCGACGGTGCCCCAGCTGCTGTTCGCCCTCTTCCTCGCGCACCTGCTGAACCACGCCCGCCTCCGCTGGGCGAACTTCTTCCGCATGGCGCTGCTGGTGCCGTACATCACCTCCGTCGCGGCGACCGCGATCGTGTTCGCGCAGATCTTCGACAAGAACTTCGGCCTGATCAACTGGTTCCTCGGCATCTTCGGACTGCCGTCGATCAACTTCCTCGCCACGAACTACGGCTCCTGGATCGTCATCTCGACGATGGTCTTCTGGCGCTGGTTCGGCTACAACACGCTTCTCTACCTGGCGGGCCTGCAGTCGCTGCCCCGCGAGATGTTCGAGGCGGCCTCCGTCGACGGCGCGTCCAGCTGGCAGCAGTTCCGCCACCTGACGATCCCGGCGCTGCGCCCGATCATCGTCTTCACCGTGATCATGTCGACCATCGGCGGTCTGCAGATCTTCACGGAGGCGCTCCTGGTGGCTCCCGAATCGGGCCTCACCTGCGGCGCCGGCCGGCAGTGCCAGACGCTGGCGCTCTTCCTCTACGAGCAGGGCTTCGGCCAGTTCAAGTTCGGCTACGGATCCGCCATCGGCGTCGTGCTGTTCGTGATCGTGGTCCTCGTCTCCCTCCTCAACTTCTACCTCTCCACCCGCACCCGGAAGGAGGCCGTCTGATGTCGGATGTGATCGACCAGGCCGTCCCGCAGACGCTGGCCCCCACGGTCCAGAAGGCACAGCTGCCGAAGCGGCGCGGGAAGGGCGGCGGAGTCGGCTGGCCGACCTACGTCTTCCTCGTGATCGCGGTGCTCGTCTCGATCTTCCCGCTCTACTACATGTTCGTCGTCGCGTCGGTCGGAGCGACCGCCGTCACGTCGATCCCGCCGCGCCTGTACCCGGGCACGAACTTCATGGCGATCGCCGAGAAGGTGTTCGACACCGTCCCGTTCATCGCCTCGATGCTGAACAGCCTCATCGTGTCGCTGAGCATCGCCGTCATCTCGGCGATCCTCTGCGCGATGGCCGGCTTCGCCTTCGCGAAGCTGCAGTTCCCGGGCCGCAACGTGCTGTTCCTCATCGTGCTGCTGACCATGACGGTGCCGGCGCAGCTGAGCATCATCCCGCAGTACCTGATCGTCTCGGCGCTCGACTGGGTCGACACCCTCCAGGCGATCATCGTGCCGGGCCTGGCCAGCGCCTTCGGCATCTTCTGGATGCGGCAGCACATGTCCACGACGGTCAGCGACGAGCTGATCCAGGCGGCCCGCATCGACGGCGCCAACTCGTGGCAGCTGTTCTGGCGCATCGCCTTCCCGGTGGTCCGCCCCGCGGCGTTCGTCCTCGGGCTGATCACGTTCACCGCCGTCTGGAACGACTTCATGTGGCCGTTCATCGTCCTCAAGTCGCCGGAGCTGTTCACGGTGCAGATCGCGCTGAAGCAGCTGCAGGCCAACCGCTCGATCGACGTCGCCCTGGCGATGGGCGGATCGTTCATGGCCACCCTCCCGCTGCTGATCGCGTTCTTCTTCGTCGGCCGCCGGATGGTGTCCGGGATCATGGACGGGGCGTTCAAGGGCTGATGCACGACGCTTCCCCAGCACTGCCCGGGACGGACGCCGCGCGTCCTCCCGGGCGGGACTGGCGGGACCGCGCTCTGCCTCCGGCCGAGCGCGCCCGCCTCCTGACCCAGGAACTCACCCTCGAGGAGAAGGCGGCGCAGCTCGGCTCCGTCTGGCTCACCGACTCCGCCGACGACTTCGCCCCGAAGCTCGACGACGGGCCCGCCGCGGGCGACGACCTCTTCACCGGCGGCCTCGGCCAGCTGACCCGCGTGTTCGGCACCGAGCCGGTCACCGTCCCCGAGGGCGTCCGCCGGCTCCGCGAGCTGCAGGAGCGCGTGGTCGCCGGCAGCCGCCTCGGCATCCCGGCCATCGCGCACGAGGAGTGCCTCACCGGGCTGGCCGCGTACGGCGCGACCGCGTTCCCCACTCCGCTCGCCTGGGCGGCGACCTTCCATGAGGAGCTCGTGGGCGAGATGGCGGAGGCGATCGGCTCGGACATGCGCGCCCTCGGCATCCACCAGGGCCTCGCCCCGGTCGTCGACGTCGTGAAGGACTACCGCTGGGGCCGCGTCGAGGAGACCCTCGGCGAGGACCCGTACCTGGTCTCGCAGCTCGGCGCCGCCTACGTCGCGGGGCTGGAGGGGACCGGCGTCGTCGCGACGCTGAAGCACTTCGCCGGGTACGCCGCCTCCCGCGGCGCCCGCAACCACGGACCCGTGAGCATGGGGCCGCGCGAGCTCGCCGACACGGTGCTGCCTCCGTTCGAGGCCGCCCTGCGGCACGGCGGCGCCCGCAGCGTGATGACCTCGTACACCGACATCGACGGCGTGCCCAGCAGCGCCAGCAGGCACCTGCTGACGACGCTGCTCCGCGACCGCTGGGGCTTCGAGGGCACGGTCGTCGCCGACTACTGGGCGGTGCCGTTCCTCCAGGCCATGCACCACGTCGCGGTCGACGCGGCCGACGCGGGGCGCCTGGCGCTGCACGCCGGGGTCGACGTCGAGCTGCCGCAGACGGCGGCGTACGGCGAGCTGCCGCGCCTGATCCGCGAGGGCGTCGTCGACGAGGCCGACCTCGACCGCTCCGTGGCCAGGCACCTCCGCCACAAGTTCGAGGCGGGCCTGCTCGACGGCGGCCCGCTGGTGCCCGAGGGAGCCGAGGACGTCGACCTCGACAGCGCCCGCAACCGCGCGATCTCGTCGCGGATCGCGGAGGAGTCGGTCGTGCTGCTGCGCGACGAGGACGTCGCGCAGCTGCTGTCCTCCGGCTCGCTCGCCGTCGTGGGACCGGCCGCGGACCAGTTCCGCAGCCTGGTCGGCTGCTACGCGTTCCCCAACCACGTGCTCTCCAAGCACCCCGGCCACGACCTCGGGCTGTCGATCCCGACGGTGCTGACGGCGCTGCAGGAGGAGTTCGGAGCGTCGCGCGTGCGCTTCGCGGAGGGCGGCTCGATCACCTCCGCGTCGACCGACGGCGTGCAGGAGGCGGTGGACCTCGTCCGCGGCTCCGATGCGGCGGTCGTCGTGGTCGGCGACATCGCCGGGCTCTTCGGCGACGGCACCTCGGGCGAGGGCTGCGACGCGGCCGACCTCCGCCTCCCCGGAGCGCAGGAGCCGCTGGTGACGGCCGTGCTCGAGACCGGCGTGCCCACCGTGGTGGTCGTCCTCTCGGGCCGGCCCTACGCGCTCGGGGCGTTCGGAGCGGCGCGCGGACTCGTGCAGGCGTTCTTCCCGGGAGCGGACGGGGCGGCTGCGGTCGCCGGCGTGCTCTCGGGCCGCGTGGCTCCGACCGGGCGGCTGCCCGTGCAGATCCCACGGCTCCCGTCCGCGTCGACCACGTACCTGCAGCCGTCGCTCGGGCTCTCGAACCCCGGGATCACGGCGCTGGACGCGACTCCGCTCTACCCGTTCGGCTACGGGCTGACCCGCGGCGCGCTGACGTATACGGAGCTGGCGACGGCGGCGGAGCTGCCGGTCGGCGGATCGCTCGACGTGGCGGTATCGCTCCGGAACGACGGCGCCGACACGGTCGAGGTGGTGCAGCTCTACGCGGGCTACCCGACCTCGGCGGTGGTGCGGCCGGTCGCGCAGCTCATCGGCTTCGCGCGCGTGCCGATCGCGGCGGGCGAGACGCTGACGGTGCACTTCCACGTCGACGCGGCCCGGCTCGCCGTGACGGGGGAGGACGGCCGGCTCGCCGTGGACCCGGGGCCGCTGCGGCTGACGGCCGGCGCCTCGGCGGCGGACGCGGCGGTGACGGCGGAGGTGTCGATCACGGGGGAGCGGCGGTTCCTCGCCGAGCGGGCGCTGCGGACCCCCTGGTCGGTGGCGCGAGGCTGAGCGGTCGGCGCCTCAGGGGGGAGGCGCCGGCCGCTCGCGGGGGCGGGCCGGTGGTGCCGGCTCGAGTCCGCGGAAGTCGCGGTGCTCGAGCGCGGGACCTGCGACTTCACACGGGGATGGGTCCGTAGGCGCCCTCAGGGGCGGGTAACGCCCAGTTGCGGAAGGATCTTGAGCGGTCCGACACACCTTCCGGGCGCAGATGGTCTAGGAGACGTGCATGAGTTACGATGAGGCTGTTCCTTCCGGGTGGTGTCCGGTGGGTACGCCGAAGGCCCGGTTGGTATCCGGTTCTTCAAAACAACTGCTTCACACCCGTTAGCCCTGGTAAGCAGAGGGTGGGAAGCGTGAGCTTGAAGGCCCGTCGCGAAAGCGGCGGGCCTTATGCGTTAAGTGGCGGTGCTGGGAGAAGCCTCCTCAGGAGTGATCGGCAGCTCGTTGTCGCGGGGGAGTGGCTCCCACCAGGTGGGAACGCCCTGCTCCGTCAGCTCAACGCGCTCGATCATGCGCGTAAGCACTACAGCGCTAGACACGTTCGCGTTTCGTGCGATCGCGTTCAGGCGCTCCTTGATCGGACGCTCAACCTCGTAGCCAAGGGCTACAGGGTCCTTCCGTGAACCACGGGGGAGTCGACGCGCTGCCATGCGGCCATGTTCACGTAGACATAGGGTTAAGTGACGGACGCTACCGCGTGTCGCCACTTTCAAGCCGAGGATGAGGGTTCACCGCTAGAACCTCCTCGGTTGAAGCCCTCGCGGCCTTCGACTTGCGCGATTCAAACACGCGCAGTCCGTGTGCGAATTCGATGCGTCGCGCGGCCTGCTGGGATCGCCAGTTGTCTCGCCAGGTGCTCACCTTGGTGGCGTCCATGCGCACCAGGTTGACGACGATGTGGACGTGGTCGTTTCCATTGCGGGACAGTCCGTGGCGGATCGCGACCCAGCGGCAGGACCCGGGACCGGTCGTGTCCCAGTACAAGTCGGGCGCTTCAAAGTCGTAGGGGAGTGTTGCTCCGTCGTCGAGACCCATCTGCTTCACGAAGTCCGCAGTGACGTACGCCCACTTGTCGTCGGTCAGTTCGCCCTCGTTGGGGTGCAGAGACAGGGTGCAGTGCCACACATGCGCGGGCTTGGTTCCCACTTTGACCTTGCGGCGCAGGTCCTCGTCCCACTCCATGACCGGCATCGTCACCGCGACGTCAAAGAAGCGGCTGTGATCGTCCAACGTCCGCGCGATCCGACGGGCGTTCTCGACATCGAGTTCCTCGTCCGTGTACAGGGCCGTGATGTCGGGGGAGCCGGCGATCCGTCGCGGGTGAGATTGTTCGTCGTAGCAGCCAGGACCCACCAGATGCACGAGCAAATCGGTCATGTAGCCGCTGCGGGAGATGTGGGGGATCACCATCACCACGCTATCCAGCAGGGTGGCGGTGGGCGAGGTCAGATGGCGAGTGAGCCGTACCCGCGTGCCACGCTGGCGGGATCGTGCTCGAACGCGTCCCCGAACGCCTGCGTTTCCGAGCGGTTGCTGATGAGGTCGAGGGCGACGAGTTCTCGCTTGGATTCGTCGGTCATGTCGCCTGGTTCGTCCTCCCACTCGCGCAAAACGTTCCCGTCAGCATCGAGGATGCGCCACAACGCCCAGTGCCCGGCGTAGATACCGGTCATCCGCTTCCAGTCAGCTGTCACGGCGGTGGGCCATGCGAATGCGGTCGCGATCCGGATGAGGGTGCGCCCAGCGTCGTTTGTGGCGGCGATGTCGCCGTTGGCAGCTGCGATCTGCACATCGGCTTGTGCGTTCAGGAGTTCCAGGGATTGGTCCCACAGGTCGATGACTGCGACGTCCTGGTGACGGAAGTTCTCCGGGAGGGGGTATCTGTCAGTCACGGTCCGTGCCTCTCGATTTTTTGCTGACGTGTCGATGTGTCGCGGTGCAGTGCGTGTAGGGGAGTGCACCCGTCAGGGTGCAGAAAGAGACAACTCCGCGCGATGTGAGGGACCCCAGCAAGCGCGTGCAGAGAGTCAGGGGAGGAGCGGTCAGCAGAGCCAACTTGCGCGGGTCGGCACGCTCGTAGGACGCCACGGGAGCATGGGCAACGAACAACCCACTGCGCTCAAGCGGGGTGAACGCAGCGGCATGGTGCCCGAGCGCAGCGACCAACACCTAGGAGAGAGCTAGTGCCCACCCTGGGTCCCGAGCTGAAGCGGACGGCTCAGGATGCGAGCTGTTGAACGCGTTGCTTAGACAATCCGAGCACGACTCCTGCTTCGGTCTGGCTCATGTGCGTCTCAGCCAGCAATGCGCGCACGGCATCACGGCGGAGCGCTGCCGCCCGCTCCTCAGCATCTTCCGCTTGCGCGCGCAGTGCTTCCGCTTCACGCCAAGTCGAGGCAACGGTGGCAGGCAACTCGTAGGTGAGGTTCACACTCACCTGATCTGGTTCGACGTTTAAAAGCGCAGCGACCAGTTCAGTTGCCATGAACTGAACTTCTTTGATGGAACGCGCCTGTGTAACAGCGTCCAAAGCAGGCACCGCGATCATCCACCAGCGTCCCTCGCGGGTCACAATGGCCTCGAAGCTGCGCTGGCTGGTCCGTGTCTGTTCCGTCGTCGTCATGGTGGGGTCCTTCCCTGCGTCGATGCGGAGTACGTCTCCGCGGTGTTCACTGCTGCGATCGAGCCGGCGGGCCTACCGCCAGCTCTCCGGGCTTCCCGGCTGAGCCTTGATGACCTGGCGAACCACACCTGGCGACACCTTGCCGTGCCGTGGGATCGCAAGTACATGCAAGCCGTCAGGAGAGCCCCACACGTTGTGCGGGCCGCGCTCTCGAAGCAGCTGCCACCCGGACCCTTCAAGGAACTTTTCGACATCGCGCTGCTTCACTTCCTTGACCATGAGGATAGACTACCCCCCATGGTCAGTCAAGTCCAGGGGGGCTAGTCAATTCGTTGCGGCTGCTCAGAGAGGGCGGCGTCCTCCACACGCAGACGCCGCTTGGTCGCCACGGCGCGTTCGAAGCAAGGCAGGGACGAGTCGCACGAAGACGGCGGCACTAGCCAAGCGGTACAGGTTCACGCAACCGTCACAGTTTGACGACCCGGGGCACCAGAAGCGGGGCGTACCTACATTGTTGCTACTGAGCGCTCAGCGCTCGGCGACGACTTCCAGCGCTGTCGACACCACCACTGAGTCGGACCGAGGAGATGACCAGGTGGAGATTCCAGCCCAACCGACCCGTAAGCCAATCAGCAGCTACCTCGCTCCGCACCTAGCGCCAATCTTCTCCGGCACTTCCAGGATTTGCAGTGTGGCTCGTGACGCTGTTTTGTCGGCCGTCAAGAAGCGCGGGATCGCAGGTACAGGCACACCCATCGCAGATCTGGCAGGAGTCGTTGCCGACTGCGCAGCCCGCGCACGGCTCGGAAACGGTCCGTTGTCCACTGGCGGGCACGGGATCGCAGGCGGCAACCGCGTGCTTGCTGTAGTGACGACCGCACCAACCGTTCTTGTCGCCGCAGGGGTCGTCGCAGTCTTCGTCCGCGATCTACGCGTTGCCTCCCAGGCAGAGAGGGCTGCCCCGGATGGCCGGGCACAACTTCCAGCCAGAGTTGAACGACACCAGCAGCGCCGCGACGTCAGCACTGCCGCACGAGCTACGCCGGCAGTTACCAAACGAACGAACAGAACAGAGGTGCGCCCCACTTGACTTACGCCTAAATCGTTGGGCATGGTCGTCGCCGGCCGCAACATCGCTTGGAATATAACGCCATCCAGCGCTCACGGCCGGACGAGTTCTCTAAAGGGTAGCGAGCGTACGAGGCGCGAAGCACACGAAACACTGCCAGATGTTTTTTCGTGCAAGGAGACCGGCAAGCGCCTGATCGAGGTGCATCCTAGTTACGATCTATCTTCGATCGTTCTCGCGATCCGCCAGATTATCATTACCTCCTTGAAATAAGAACTACGTCGCCTTACAATATGCCTGTTTGGACACATCAACCTATCGCTTGAAGCAGTTGACGACCGGTCAATCATCAGTTCCTCCAGTGATGATGCGTGCAATCAGGGGCTTGCAGGCGGCCTTGATGACTTTAGTGATGTGGAGACACTTTTGCTCCAATCAGCAAGAGCAACGTCGAGAATTTCAGTCATCTCATTTGCTATATGTTGATTCGACTTCTCGCCAAGTGCTTGCTCGCGGTCAAACATGTCCTGCTCCACCCGCCGGCGCATCTTCGATCTTTGTTCCGTCCTCCATCTGTCGTGGTTTCGTTCTACCTTCGCAGCGTCAATCGAACTTCGTTTGTTCAGATCTTCCACTTCTTCGTAGAGACTACGATCTCCATAACTAGTCAGGACTTTCACCAAAACCGGCAACAACTCAATCATGAAAAACAACCCTGCTATCAGCCGGTGAGCCCACGCGAGAGCAGGGTCCCTCTCCGATAGAGTGCTCAGTGCGTGGATCTGGTTTAGTAGGCCTTCCGCGTCCGCGTTGCTGGTTGAGGTGTCGGCAGCGCGCGAATTGTATGTCGCCAGCGCAGCTTGATACGCCTCTCGAGCACTTGGAAGTTGCGCCTCCGCCTCTTCACGCCGCAAAACCTCAGAGCTAGATGTGCTTTCTTGGCTCGCGCTTTCGGCGGCAGCTAATTTGTCATTGGCCTCCTTTAACTGCCGATTCAGATCGGCTTCAATGGATTCCGCTGAGGCTAGACTCGCACGCGCTGCGTCCGTGCTGGGTCCTTCGCCGGCAACGCCACTGCACCCAGGAGCGTCGCCAGCTCGTTCGGGTCCTTGCCTTTCACATTGGTATAGTTCCCGCGCTTCACTGACCCTGCTTTCCTGCTCAGCGACCTGAGCTTTTAAGCGGTCGACAGCGCCTTGAGCCTCCAAGACCGTCGCGCTTCCTGCAGGGGCGTTAGGCACCGCACCGGTTGCTGCCTGGGTCTCAAGATCGGTCAACCGCTGACGCGCGTCATCCAAAGCAAGCTTTTCCGGGCCAGTGTCAAGGGACGCTTGGTCCGCCTGCGCGCGAACCAGGTTAGTAGATGTCATTTCTTGAGCGATATCCGATTTGAAGGCCTGGAGCACAAGCGGCTCCGCCACCACAATTCCAATTAGGACTGCCATTGCCACACGAGGTAAGGCCAACCCCAGGAGGCGTGGAATGCTTCGAGTTGACTTCATTGTCGAAGTTAGAAACCGATCAAGATTGAATATTAATAGACCCCAGAATAGCGCGAGCAGTATTCCGATCCAAAGTGGAATGCGTACACCCGAGACTAAAGCAAAGAGCATCGAAAGGGCTGAGAGCGAAGCGGTTCCGACAAGCACGAAGAACATCTGAACGTACCGTTCAGATGCGGATGGCACTTGATCGAGTATCAGCGGGTCCGCTCCACCTAAAACTGCAAAGCGTCGCGCAAAAGAACCCCCTTTTCTGTTGAGCATCGCAGGCGCGGGGTGACCGGCAGATGAGCCGGCTGGAGGGACGGGTGCTGGCACGCTGTCGAACCATTTCTCTTCATTTGCAGATATAGCAGGTTCGTTGAGCGTAGTTGGCCGGCGCGTCGGACCTCAACAGCCGCGTCGGCTCAGCGGAGACCTGCTAGTTGGAGGGGCAGGCAGCTCCCCGTTCGGGTGTCACAAATATGGTGACAGTGTTGCAGGAGAACCATTATCTTCACTCGGCGCGTCCGCATCGAGGTCGTGGTGGCGCGAATCCTCAGCGGCGGGTGTTCCTCGTCGTCCGTCCGATCGAGTACCGGTATACGTTGCGCCGATGAGGGCGCGGCAGATAACGTACGCCTACGTGCTAGCCCAAACATTGCTGGAGGACGAAGTGAGCGACTACGCAGAGGCAGGGCTCCACGGCGGAGGGATCGAGATCGCGGAGGGGCAGGAGGTCATGCCCTTCTACCTGATTCTCGACCAGTCCTGGTCGATGGACCCCGATTTGGGGACGCTCCGACAGGCAGTCGAGCAACTCATCGCAATGCTCCGGTCGGATCCGGAGACGGACGACACTGCGATGTTGGGGGTCATCAGTTTTGGGGACTCAGCGCGAGTCACGATCCCGCTCTCGCGGCTCTCAAGCATCGGAGCCGTTCCAGAGCTTACAAGTCTCGGCGGTACAAACTTCAGCGCAGCATGGCGTGCGTTCGATCAAGCAGTTCGCGCAGACAAAAAGACGATTTTTTCTCAGAAGGGAAAGATCCATCGTCCCTGCGTGTTCTTCCTGACCGATGGTGAGCCGGGCGACCGCGGCGAGTTCCGCAACGTGTTTCTGAGCACGCAAGGCAAGGATTCCACGAAGGGGTGGCCGTACGTCGTCGCTTACGGCTTTCGCGAAGCGCCTGCGGATGTTCTGAAGGACATTGCTTACCCGGACTTTGGAGAGAAGCTCGGACAATGGTTTCTCCTGAAGGACAACGATCCGAAGGCCGTCATCGACCAGGTTAAAAGCCTGATCAACCAGACGATCGTCCAGGCAACGAGCACAAACGCTCAGGGGCAACGGGATCTCCAGGCTGCGCAGCCGACGCCGACCGCGAACATCGATCACGGGTCGGTCGACGAGCTGATCGAGGATGACTGAGTCGGCGTGGGGCGACTGAGGCACGTTCCTTTCATAATCGGCGAGCCTGGCCGTCTCGCTGCTGAGGTGCATGTCGGTACTCCACTTGGGGCGTCAGCCGGCCCTGAGATCGAGCTCGCAGAGCACGACTTGCGCGGGTTCGCGGTACGTGCTGCGTCGATCCGTGGCCTCTCGCACCGCCAGCGGGGCACTGAGCGTCAGGATGCATTTCTGTGCTCTTGGGATGAAGCGCGTGGAGTTCTACTCGTGGCAGTGGCTGATGGAGTGGGATCAAAGAAGCGGTCGCGCGAAGCCAGCACGTCAGCCGTCAGAGTGGCGGTCGAAGCCTGGTCGCGAGGGCAGATTGACCTTAAGGACGTCGTCCGCGAGGTGAACGAATACCTGCTGGAGTCAGTGCCGCGCAACGAAGATGGCTACCGTGTCGGCGCGACCACGCTGACACTTGCAGAGATTCCGATCGAAAGTGGCGGCCTAGGAAATGCAAGGGTTGCTTGGGTAGGAGACACGCCGGTCTGGACGCTCTCGGGCGGCATATGGGCGGAGACGACTCCTCAGGATGATGACGCGGACGGCTTTGCAGCGCCTATTTCTGCGTTGCCGGCGACTAATCTGGAAGTGCTGAGCGCGGTCGCTCCCGTAGCAAGCGGAGCCATCTTCGTCATGACCGACGGCGTAGGCAATGCGATCCGCAACTCTTCTGAGGCACGTGCTTCGCTGGCGGAATGGTGGGCGGAGCCGCCGGGCGTCTACACATTTGGCGCGCAGGTCGAGTTCGCGAGGAGAAGCTTCGTTGATGACCGGACGGTTGTCGGTGTGTGGGCTGAGCGTGGCGACCAATTGCCCGTCGGAGAGAGGCCCACGGCAGATACGCCATCGGAATCAAAACCCCCGGCCGCGGAGCAGCACGAGGCCAACCAGGCAGCCTCGTTCGAGGACCACGCGGATTGAACGTTCAATTATCACGCCTGACTGTCGACGACGAGTTGGGTCAAGGCGGTTTCGGGGTGGTGCACCGCGTGCTCGGCACGCCAATGCCGGGGGACGCGCGACCAATGGTGCTAAAGCGCCCAAAACCAGGGTTGGACCCCGTCCACATTCCAGCAATTCTAGAGGGGATGCGGCAGGCGGTAAGGTTTCGCGACGGTTTGTCGGCACAGGGCCGGCAGGAGATCGACGAGATCGCGGCGTGGCCGGTGACGATGGTTATGGAGCATGGCCAAGAAGTCGGGTGCCTGCTGCCGTTAATCCCGCCGGCTTTCTTCATGAACATTCCGGCAAAGGGCAACTTTCCCGCCAAGCAGGAACAGCGCGTCATCGGGTATCTTGCTGCACCAACGAAAGCCCGGAATTCGGTCGGCTACGACAGCGCTGAGTTCCACGACGATGCACTACGGTTGCACGTTTTGTCCAAGCTGGCGGGAGCTATCGAGCTGCTACACCGGCACGGAATGGTGTTTGGAGACCTCAATCCAAACAATGAAGTCTTTTCCTTTTCCCCGGCGCGTGTCCTACTGCTCGACTGTGATGCGGTCGCTCACGTGTCCGACACTACTCGCGGGTCGCGCCAAGGGCACTTTCCACGGTGGAAACCTCCGGAGATGAATGATACGGCGACGTCCCCGAAGCGGTTGCAAGACTTCGATACCGACGTTTACAAGCTCGCCCTTGCGTTCGCCCGGTACATCGAGGGCGCCGCGGGTGCGACACAGCGCGTTGCAATGCCCTCACCACCCCCCCAGATCCTGACATCGCAACTCGCGGCGCTAGTCGCACGCGCGCTAGATGCCGATCCTTCCGTCCGCCCCAACGCCGGCGACTTACGCAGGGCCGCAGAAAACGCCGTACGTGCGATGGTCGCCCCGCCGATCATCGAGCGTGCCAGCCTCAACAAAATCGTGACTTTGCGTGGGAGCGACGTTATTGCCTCATGGGTTATCCAAGCAAGCACTCCTTACGAGGTCGAAATCTCTACCCCCGAAGGACAACTAACTAAGGTACAGGCGGGTACTAACACCTTTGCGATCCGCGTAGCAAGCGCCGGCCAAATCGTCCTCCACGTCCGGACGAAGTATGCCAGTGTCAGCCACCTCATCGGTGAGGTCGACTGCTATGAACTCCCTCCCTTCGACGCCCAAACTGGCGCACTACCGACGCCGCGAGTTCCCGAGTTGCCTGCATTCAGGCCACCGGAAATTCTTCGCCGACACATAGAGATCCCGCTTCCAGCCTGGCCCTCCTCGTTAGAGACCATCACCGACGGGATCACGGCTCTAATCAGAACCGCGCCGTCCACGGACAACCTAGAACTAAGTTTTATTAACGCAATCCATGCATCAGGCGTTCACGCACTTGGAGCCAATCTCGTCGGTTCTTTCCCAATTCCAAACACAGCTTCCTCCACCAGCAATTTTGTGGAAGACCTCCAGCAGCGGTTCGTCAACGCTATCGGAGCGGGTAGCCTGCCAAACGCTCAAGCGCTCGCCTACATGCGGATAATCGAGCAACTCACTGAGCGCGTTGCCGACCTAGAGTCCCAATCGCCGTGACTTTTGAACAAACGTATCAACTTTTTTATTTGCGAGTATATATGGAGGTCGAACGGATGAACTTAGATGACGCGCGAGCAAAAGTCGCAGAAGAATCTAAGAAAGTTGGGCGGGTTGTGAAAGACGCCGCTGTCGTCGCGGAGTTGACTTGGACAACGCTTGGCTCCCCGGTACCAATTCCGCAGCAGCCCAGCCTGGCCCCAACTCAGGACGCCGGCATCTCATGGCAAATCGACCATCCGTCGGGCATCCAGCAGCAGGCGCAAAATTTTGCCAATCATAGCGAACGCGTCGAAGAAGAACGACGACGCATAATCTTCGAAGAATCACTTGCCCTTCGCGAGCCAGAGAGCCGCGATGAACGCCCCCGCGAACGAGGGCGTTAAGCGACCGTGGCAGGTTGGGGAGCAGGAGCCTGGAACGCTGCGAGAACGATCGGACGGGCTGCGGATCGGTTGAACGGAGCACTCACCTCTGCTGTTACCGCGAGCGGAGTAAGTCCCGGACGACACGCGCGTCGTAGCGGCGTACTCAGCCCTGGCGACGCGCCGCCATCCGGCGCACGAAGCACATACTGGGATTTTCGCTACGTCTTACTTCCCAAACAGGTCCGCGCGCTGACGCGAGGCACCTTCCCACTCGGGACTGTAATCCACCCACAGAGGCGAGGACCCGAATTCCCGATCTACCTCGAATGGGAGAATTTCGAAAAGCATACAGCGATTGTCGGACCGCCTGGATCCGGAAAATCTCGATTCCTCATTGCTCCTTGGATCGTGCAAGCTACAGTTAGCGGCCTAACAACGATCAACGTAGACGTGAAAGGAGATTTGTCGGAAACAATCCGAGACGCTAAAAAGGCACTTAACATCAAAGGGACACTTCGCGTACGGCGCTGGGACATTGGCGCACCTGAAAGATCCCGCTCCTGGAACCCCATTGGCGAGGTGCGCTCAGTCCAAGATGCTGCGCAGGTTGCTCAGGCACTGCTCGGGCCAATTGACCCTTCAAGTGCGAACAAATTCTTCGAGGAGCGAGATCACAGGTGGCTGCGTGGGCTGCTGCGGGTCCTAGCGTCGCAGTCAGGCATTCCGCCGCACCCGCGAGAACTGTACCGGATGGCCGTAAGCCAGCAGTATCTGGTGCAATATATCGCCACCATCGGAAATCTTGCAAATGACGTTCGTGATATGGCTAAGCTACCTGCTTCCGATTACGCCGTGGCTACAGCCGGTCTTACGAACCGGCTGTCTTGGTTAGCGGACCCAACCTTCGAGAAAATGCTATCCGGGATAGGTCAAGACGCTATCACCGTTGACGAGATACTCACTAGCGGTGGCATCTTTGTTGTGGGAGCTCGTCTATCGTACGGCGAACTTGCGTGGGCATCTTCATCGATGCTTCTTTCCATGTTGAAGCTTCGGGCGATGGAGCGATTCGGATCGCTGTCCACGCCAATCCTTTGGACGCTCGACGAAGCAGGCCGTTACGGCGACCGTATCAACCTCCAGGAAATGCTAGACGTCTTGCGAGGCGCGGGTTCCTCTATCTGCCTTGCTGTACAGGACGTACAACACTTCGGCGATGAACAGAAGGCAACCGCCACCCTGGCGAGTTGCGACACCCTTATCACGCTAAAGGGTGTGTCGCCAGCGACGGCGAAGATGGTCGGAGACCGTCTCGGACAAGTATCTGCCCCTGTCGTCTCGCAATCAGCAGGGCCGAACGGCACCTGGCAGCCAACGGTGTCCCACCAGATGCAAGCAATGCTCGGGCCGGCCGAGATTATGAATCTGCCGATGACCAATCGGGGAGCAGTCGTGCATTTGCGCTCCGCCAGCTCCGCCCCGCTGGTGATTGAGCTGGAGCCGTGATCGCACGTCGCACGTCGCTACTCCTCTCCAACCTCAGCCGTCCCTTCGCTGGACGGAATCAAAACCTCGGTGAGTACCGTTACCACGCCGTCCTGTTCGGCATAGAGGACGCGTGAGGGCGCCTCTTCCAGCTCGGGGGGAACCTCCATCCAGTCGGCGGTGTCCCCTACGAGCATCCAGGTCACCGATTGCACCTCAGCGGCGAGGGCGAGGTATGCGCTGTGAGCGGCTGAGTCAACGTAGGGAGGCTCAGTCGCGAAGATCACGATGTGCGGTGTATCAATTTCGTGCCCGCGCAGCCGCAACGAAATCAGATCGCGGCTGAGTTGCACCTCAAGGTCCGAGGCAGCTGTACCAAGGTCAAACTCGTTGCTGCGGTCGACGCGTTTCCAGTCACGAGCCACACGCTCGGCTGAAGCGGGTCCGGCTTCAATCGTCAGCGAACTGCCGAGATTGATAGCTACAGCAATCCATTGCTGATCTAGGGCATTGGAGAGCAGAGTGATGGCGGCATCGCGAGTTCGGACGGCACCTTTATTCCAATCGTTCGATGCCGCCAGCACAAAATAGATTAAAGGTCGTTTTACTCCGGGGGTGACTGGAAGTTGCTCAAGCGCAGAAATGCCGATCTGATCCTCAGCTCGACGCACCTTCGTTCGTCGTGCGCGCCACTCCTCCAGTCTGGAGCTAACGGCACTGCGCTCAAAAGGCGATAGCCGCTCAGACCTTCGGGCTTCGGGCTGAGCAGATCGTAAACGTGCGCGGATACCACGAAGGGGAGACTCGCCATCGGCGGCATAGTCCGCCCCTATTTTGTCTTGCTCAGATATGGCCAGCGCCGACGCAATGTCTGTGGCGTCCGCGACGTGGGGCCCCTTTATCTGCTCCGCATCGCCGTGATTACCCAAGGTTTCGTTATAGCTGTGCCAAAATTCAGGATCTTCCACCGCAGGAGACCGACCGTCGCCGCCAGCGCCCTGGATACGTCCATCATCCTGAGTACGCAAGATGCCCATCGGAGGAACGACGACCGGGGACTCGACACGCTGAGCAGGTGACGCTGCGTACGCAACTCCATTTGGTGCACCCGACGGGAGTTGCCCATCTGCACCAGTCAAGTAGGGCCCGGTATCGACAGGAAACCCCGAGATGGCAGCCTCTATCGTGGCGCGCGGAATCGCCTCAATGCCGTCCACAGCATCGAGTGCCTCTATGACCATATCCCGCACTATTACTTCCACTCCGGACGAGGCTATCCCCTGCCGCAGCGCCTGCACGATAGGGGACCTTGCACGCACAGCGCGCAGGGCAACAAGATCGCGTTCCAACGCTTCGTCCTCGACGTCGAGGTAGCCGCACCACACGAGCGAAATCGTTGCTGCCTCCGTTCCGGAGAGACCTTTAAACAGGACCGTTTCGAGGGAGGGCGACGTGGACGTTTGCTCCCCCGGCGTGGAGAGCACGAGATCAACGCTGACCTCATCGAATTCAGGGGAAGCGAGAGCCGCGGCGATGTCGTCCTGGATGGCGCGCATGACTGCGCGTGATACTTCGTCGGGCGGCAGCACGACCACGATCAGGGCGTGGGTCCAGTCTTCCGCAGATGAAGCAGTCACATGGGTAGTCTAGGGGAAATGGACTAGCTGAGGGTACTGCGCAGGCGCGAAGATCACGGGACGCTTCGGCTCCATGGAATCACGGGTACATGGCCGGCAGGACAGTTCGTTGCAGCCCGCGGTACCGGGACCTTAACTTTTTGGTACCTCGACTTTAGACTTCGACGCGCTCGACCTCATAAGTTTTATGTATTTACCACGCACGTTAGAGATTGATCGCCGAACTGCTTCAAATCCAGAGCTAGTTAGAAGTTACGAATGGCACCGAAGGGGGCCGACCGGGAGGCGAGCTACTCGCGACGCCAGAACAGCATAGTGGGCGTACTAGTTTGATTAGCCATCTCCGTGGTGATGAGCGGCCACCCCTGCTGCGTCATCTGCGCAACGTGCTCCTGCATCGTTGCGAACTCGTCAGACGAGCAACTGCCGAACAAGTTGTAATTGTTTCCTTGGCTGCGAACGAGAGTGACGGTCTGCTCCATATTCGCCAATATATCCGCCAAGCCTGGGGTGGGGGGACGACTCACGCAAGTTCGTGACGGCATGAGGGCAACCGAGCTACGGTGGGGCTCCGACGCAGGTGGCCAGCGGTCGGAGTCCATCCCTGTGGGTTGTCTTGATTTGCTACAGATCGGCACCATCACCGGGTGCCAGGGGCTAGAGCTGGCACGCCATAAATGACCGTTCACTAAACCTCGTCCGGGGTGTCGATCCTCACGCTTAATTGAACGATTCTCGGCGGCGGTGCTCGCGAAGACGAGCGTGAGCGCCTTTTGTTTCACACCACGAGCACCACCGTGCGTGTGCACTATGGATAGGTTCCGCCGCCACTTGAGCGCGTCCACGACGATCGCTACATTGCTGCGTGGCGCGTGCCGCGTGGACCTGTTGATGGCGGCAGAGCGTCGCGCGGCTCATCCGACGAGGTGAGCGGCGTCCTCGGCGGTGCGGCCGCGAGCGCGAGCGTCGGTGGTGATCGAAAGCTTTTCTGCGATCACGACCGGATCAGAGAGG
>NZ_PSVG01000023.1:0-56010 GCF_002930885.1 Rathayibacter sp. AY1F2
TCTCGGGGGAGAGGGGGGTTCTCGGGGGCGGTGCAGGAGGAGCGCTGCGGGACGCTCCTCCCCCGGCCCGTCGCGCGGGGGCGCTCCGGGCCGGGTGGAGAGGGGATCAGCTCGCGAAGGTCCAGGTGAGCGGGAGCGAGGCGGACAGGCCCTGGTAGGCGTTGGTGGCCGACGAGTCGAGGGTCACGGCGATGGAGAAGGGGGTGGAGGTGCCGGGGGTGACCGGGGCGGTGTTGAGGGTCTTGACGGCGGAGCCGGCGAGGGTCGCGGCGGTGCCCGTGAAGACGGTGGTCCCGCCGGAGGTGATCACGACGTTGAGCTTGCCGCAGAAGTCGGTGGCGGAGCCGGAGGCGCCGGCCGCGACGTTGTTGCTCTGCGAGCAGGTGGCGCCGGGGGTCAGCGTGAAGGTGTTGGCGGCGACGGTGCCGGTGTTCTTCAGCGTGATCGCGGTGGTGACGGTCTGGCCGGGGACCATCGTGGTCGATCCGCCGAACTTGTTGATGGTCGCGCAGGTCGCGGTGTTGGTGCTGATCGAGCCGCCGTCGGTGCTGAGGCAGGTGATGGGGCTGGCGCCGGTCGACTTCTCCTCCATGACGAGCGAGCCGGAGGCGGCGGTGTTGCCGGTGTTGGAGATGCTCGCGACGAAGCCGGACAGGGTGCCGGACATCGAGACGGAGAGGAGAGCGGCGGCGGCGATGCTCGTCGCGATGGCGAGGGGAGCGAAGCGGACGCGCTTGGACTTGGCGGTGTGGGTCGACATGGCAGGACTCCTGATCGGGTGGGGCGGGCTGATGCTGAAGGGGGAGGGTCCGGCTGGTGTTCCGCCGAACTCGATTGACCGCTAAGTTACTTGATGGCAAAGATACATTGCAATCGTTCTTTCACCCCCTGTCCGGGTGACAGGCCGGGACCCCCGAGGGCGACCCGTACGATGACCCCAGCCCTACCCCGAGAAGGACGAATGACCACCGAGAGACCGACCCCGCGCGACGTCGACCAGGACGCGCCCGCCGTGCAGCTGCGGCAGTCGCTCCGCCTGCTCGAGAACGCGCAGCGGCACCTCCGCGCGAGCATCGCCGCGGGCGTGGGCGTGGGCATCTCGGAGCTCACCGCGCTCGAGGTCCTCGGCGAGTCGCCCGACCTCACGCCGAAGTGGCTGGGCCTCGAGCTCTCCCTCTCGACGGGCGCCGTGACCGCGCTCCTCGACCGGCTGGCGACCGCCGGCCACGTCGACCGGCTCGCCAACCCGCAGGACCGCCGCAGCGTCCTCCTGCGCCTCACCGCCTCCGGGGAGCAGCTGCTCGCGCAGGTGGACGAGCGCTACGACGAGGTCAGCGCGGAGGTGCTGAAGGCCTCCCCCGGGCTGAACGGCATGGCGGACGACCTGGCGCGTGCCGCCGCGGTCATCACCGCGCACACGATCCGCTGATCCGCGCCAGTCGCTAGGAGTCCAGCGCCCGGGTCAGGGTCCAGACGTTGCGCCCCTCCGAGCGCTCGTGCTCGAACGTGGTCGTCAGAGCCTGGATGAGAGCGAGCCCGCGGCCCGACTCCGCGAAGACGTCCGGCATCTCCCGCGGCCCCGTGCCGATGTCCGGCGGATCGGCCGTGTCGACCAGCTCCGCGTGGATCGCGTCTCCCTCGACGCGCACGACGAGGCGGCAGACGATCGTCGTCGTCGACGTCGCGTGCTGGATGACGTTGTCGACCAGCTCGACCAGCGCCGTCTCGACGGCCATGCGGTCGCGGGCCGGCAGGTCCGGCCGCTCGCCCCAGAGCCCGGCGAGCATCTCGTGGACGACCTCGGTGTCGTCCGGGGGCGTGCGGAACCCGACGCTGCGCTCAGTCACGGTACGCGTCGCCGGCCGTGTCGAAGAGGGTGAGCACCCGGTCCAGATTGGACAGCTGCAGCACCATCACGACCTGCTCGCTGGGCGCCGCGATCCGCAGGTCGCCGCCCGCCTGCCGCGCGGTCTTGAGAGCGCCGACCAGGGCGCCGAGACCGGAGGAGTCCATGAACGTCACCGCGCTGAGCTCGACGACGATGCGGGGGCTGCCCTCGTCGATCGCCCGGCGGACGGCCGAGCGCAGCTCCGGAGCCGAGGCCGCGTTGAGCCGCCCCTCCCCCCGCAGCACGGCGATGTCGGGGGCGGTCGTCTCGGTCGTGAACGTCATGCGGGGTCCTTCTCGGCGGAGCGGTCGGCGCCCGTGCGGGTCAGCACGAGGGCGGTGATGTCGTCGGACGCGGAGCCGGAGGCGGCGAGCGCCCTCAGCGCCTGCAGGAACTCGGCGGTGTCGGCGGAGTCGCGGGCGAGATCGACCGCGCGCGCCAGCGACTGCAGCGTCCCGTCGTAGAGGTCGAGGACGCCGTCGGTGAAGGCCAGGAGCGAGTCGCCGACCGCGAGCTCCACGGTCTGGGTGATCCAGCCGCCGTCCTCCGCGATGCCCAGCGGGAGGCCCAGTGCCGCGAGCCGCTGGAACGAGCCGTCGGCGCGGAGGAGGACGGTGAGCCCGTGGCCCGCGTCGACGAAGTCGATCCGGCCGGACGCGGTGTCGAGGCGCCCGTGGAAGAGGGTCGCGAAGGTCTCGGTGGCCGTGAAGTCGTCGTGCAGCTGGGCGCTCACCGCGCTGACGACCGCGTCGGGGTCGCCGCCCAGGCGCGCCCGGAACGCGGAGCGGATCGACGCGGCCACGATCGCCGCCGCCGTCCCCTTGCCCATCACGTCCACGAGGGTCAGGTCGACCGTCTCGTCGTCGCCGCGCCAGCTGTAGAAGTCGCCGGTGATCGTCCACCGCGGCAGCGAGAGCCCCGAGAGCTCGTAGCCGGCAGGGTGGTGGAGGGAGGAGGGAGCCATCTGCGTCTGCATGTCGGCGGCGCGGTCGCGCTCCGCCGTGTCGCGCAGCTCGCGCTCGACCCACTCGCCGAACTCCTCGAGCAGCTGCCGCTCGTCCGGGGTGAGGCTCCGGGGCACGAAGTCGATGAGGCAGAGGGTGCCCAGCTGCAGGTCGCCCTCGACCGACAGCGGCCGCCCGGCGTAGAAGCGGACGTGCGGGTACCCCGCGACGTGCTCGTGCCCGGCCCACGCCTCGTCGGCGCCGAGGTCCGGCACGACGAAGGTGGTGCGCTTCTCGAGCGTCGCGTCGCAGAAGGTGCCGGCGCGCGGGTAGGCGAGCACGGCGTCCGGACGCTGCGGGGACTTCGTGAACAGCGTGGTGTCGTCGAGGAAGTGGATCTCGGCCACGGGCACGCGGAACAGCTCCTCGGCCATCCGCGTGATCCGGTCGAAGCGCTCCTCCGGAGCCGACCCCATCATCTCGAGCGCCTCGAGCGCCACCAGCCGCGGATCCTGCTCGGCCTCGATCATCCGTGCCCCCTTCCCCCTGCGCGCCGCGCCGGGACTCCCCGGAGCGCACACGCACCTCCGACCGTATCGCCCCGCTTGACGGGTGGGGGACCTTCGGCGCCTCTGTACCCCTCACGGGGTACGGCTGTCGCAGATCGCGCGGTCGGGAGCGTCGGCGGTGGCCGATCCCGGCCGTCCTCGCCTCCGTCTCTTGCCGCCGGACGGAGCGGACCCCTACTCTTCACCCGACGCTCCCCCGGCGACCCGCGAGCACCCGAAGCCCGCAGGCTCGTGGGCGTCGCCTGAGGAGCGCCCGTGCCCACCCAGCCGCGTCCCCTCCGCCGAACGCGCGCGGAGACGAACCGACCCTCTCGATCCGACGCGCCCCGGCGCGGGAGCCCGCTCGCTGCGGCGCTCCTGCTGGTGACCGCCCTGATCCTCCCGCTCGCCGCCGCGCCGACAGCGTCCGCCGTCGACTCGGCGGGCGACGAGTACGACGCGATGCGCCTCGGCCTCGTCGCCGACCTGACAGGCACGATCCCGGGCAGCGCGAGCGTCGGCGGCCTCGCCGCGGCGAAGGGCCGCCTCGTCGCCGAGGCCGAGGGCTACTGGTCGACGCTCGAGACCGACGGCGGCGAGCCCTGGCCCGATCTGGTCACGGGCACCTCGGCGGTGGAGGTGTGGACCGCCTACAAGCGGGTCACCGTCCTCGCGACCGCGCTGAAGACCCCCGGCACCGCCCTCAGCGGCGACCCGGCGCTCCTCCGCGACGTCGTCACGACCGCCGACTGGCTCTCGGCGAACCGCTACAACCGCTCCACCACCGGCACCTCCCGCTGGTGGGAGCAGCAGATCGGCATCCCGCTCGAGCTGAACAGCATCACCGCCCTCCTCTACCCCGACCTCTCGGCGGCGCAGGTGCAGGCCTACCTGTCGGCCTCGACGCGCTTCGCCGACACCGTCACCCGGACCGGCGCCAACCGCGTCTGGACGGCGGCGGTCATCGCCGGGCGGGCGGTGCTGCTGAAGCAGCCTGCGAAGATCGCGGAGGCGGCCGCCGGCATCGACCCGGCGCTGCGGACGGTGGCGTCCGGCGACGGCTTCCACGCCGACGGCTCCTTCGTGCAGCACAGCGTCTTCGCCTACAGCGGCGGGTACGGGCTCTCGATGCTCGACACCCTCGACGACCTCTACGCGTTGCTCGACGGCTCCCGCTGGGAGATCACGAGCCCGGAGGGGCTCGGCGTGTACGACCGGCTCGCCTCCTCCTTCGCCCCCGTCACCTGGTGCGGCGCCGTGATGTCGACGGTCCGCGGCCGCGAGACGGCGCGGGCGGAGTCGGAGGACGGCGACGTCGGCGTCCAGCTGCAGGCGGCGGTGCTGCGCCTCGCCGACAGCGCCCCTCCCTCGGCCAGGACACGGACGAACGCGCTGGCGAAGAGCTGGCTGGCCTGCAACGCCGGCAGCCCCGTGAGCATCGAGACGGCCGGGTCCGTCAGCGACGTCGTGCGCGCGCGGCTCGTCCTCGCCGACACGGGCCTGATCGCGACCCCGATCGGCTCGGGCGTCCGGGCCTTCGCCGGGATGGACCGCTTCACGCGGACCACGGCGACCTCGGGCTTCGCCGTCGGCCTGTCGAGCACGCGGATCGCCCGCTACGAGTCGCTCAACGGCGAGAACCGCAGCGGCTGGTACACCGGCGACGGAGCGACGTCGCTCCACCTGGGCAGCGGGCGCCAGTACGACGACGGCTACTGGGCCACGGCGAACCCGTACCGGATGCCCGGCACCACCGAGGACACGATCGTCCGGAGCGCGGGCGAGGGCGCGTCGTCCCGCCCGACGACGACCTTCACCGGGAGCCTCGAGAGCCCGTCGCGGCGGACGGGGATCGCGGCGCTCGACTTCGACGCGGCGTCGGTGAGCCTGGTCGCGAAGAAGGCCTGGTTCACCTTCGACGACGAGATCCTCGCGCTCGGCTCCGGGATCACGGCGACCGACATGTCCGGGACCGGCTGGGACGGGGCGCGCCGGCGCGCGGAGACGGTGATCGACGACCGCCGCGACGTCGCTCCCGATGCGAGGCTCCGCGTCGACGGCGTCCTCCGCGGTGCGGAGGCGACCGCCACGAGCACCGCCCGCTGGGCCTCGATCACCGGCTCCGCGGAGTCGGTGGGCTACGTCTTCCCGTCGCCGATCGCCCTGACCGCGCAGGGACGGACCCGCACCGGAGCCTGGAGCGCCGTGAGCGCCGCCGGTCCGACGGCGCCGGTGACCGGCCACTACTACTCCCTCACGACGAGCCACGGCACGAACCCGACCGGCGCCTCGTACGCGTACACGGTCCTCCCCGGCGCCTCCGAGGCGGCGACCGCCGCGTACGCGGCGGACCCGGACGTGACCGTGCTCAGCAACACACCCCAGCTGAGCGCCGCCCGCGACCGCTCGACCGGCACCGTGAGCGCCGTGTCGTGGAAGGCCGGGACCACGAGCCCCGTCCTCGTCGGAGGCACCCGGGTCGCGAGCATCACCGGCGCCGGACTGGTCTCGATCCGGGAGGACGCGGACACGGTGACCGTCTCGACCGTCGACCCGACGCAGGTCTCGACGAGCGCGCTCACCGTGACGCTCGCGCGGCCGACCGCGGGCACGGTGTCCTCGAGCGCCGCCCTGAGCGTGACGAGCAGGACGAGCACCGCGACGACGATCACGTTCCGGCCGAGCGGGCTGAAGGGAGCGACGGCGTCCATCGTGCTCGCGAAGAGGGCCGCCACTCCGGCGCCGACGGCCACGCCCACGCCGACCTCGACCGCCGCGCCGACCTCGACCTCCACGCCGACCGCCACGGCGACTCCGCTCGCCGCCGTCGGAGCCGGCACCCACCAGAACGGCTCGCCGGCCGTCGCCGTCACGGGCACCTGGTCCACGACCTCCTCCTCCGCGGACAGCGGCGGCGGCGTCTCCTTCTCGTCGACGGGGGGCGCCTCGGCGACCCTCCGCTTCACCGGCACCGGAGTCTCGTGGGTGAGCCGCCGGTCCAGCACGTCCGGGATCGACGAGGTCCGCCTCGACGGCGTCCTCGTGGCCTCGGTCGACCGCTACAGCGCCACCACCCGCTCCGCCCAGACCGTCTGGACCAGCGGGACCCTGCCCGCCGGCACCCACACCGTCACGATCACCCGCGGCAGCACACGGAATCCGGCGGCGACCGGGGGCAACCTGATCCACGACGCCTTCGTCGTGAGGGGCTGACGGCCCGGCTACCACCGGCCGCGGTGCCTGGCCAGGCCCTCGCCCGGCGGCGGGCGGGCCCGTAGCGTCGCCCGGACCGATCGACCCGCCGGGGTCACGACGAGAGGACGCGCCATGAGCAGCACGAGCGACATGATCCGGAGCCACCCCGAGGAGCTGCGCGGCGTCGATCCGGAGGTCCTGGCCGAGTGCATCGACGCGTGCGGCGCCTGCGCGCTCACCTGCACCGCCTGCGCCGACGCGTGCCTCGGCGAGGAGTCGGTCGCCGAGCTGGTCCACTGCATCCGCACCGACCTCGCCTGCGCCGACGTGTGCGCCGCGACCGGCGCCGTGCTCTCGCGCCGCGGCGTCGTCGGATCCGCGGCCGTCCGCGCCCTCGTCGAGGCCTGCCTCCTGGCCTGCCGCGCCTGCGCCGACGACTGCGAGCAGCACGCCGAAATGCACGAGCACTGCCGGATCTGCGCCGAGGCCTGCCGCCGCTGCGAGCAGGCGTGCGAGAGGCTGCTCGCGCAGCTCTGAGCGCGGGCGCCACCGCGGGACATCTCCCCCACCGGATTCGACGGGCGGCTGTCAACCGTCCTGCCCTGAGCGTCCGGCGCTTCTACGGTCGGTGGCGAGCACGGCGTCGCCGGGGCGCCGGAGCGATCGCAGGCGGTCCTTCCGTCCCCGACGATCCGCAGACGCTCGAGATGGAGGACGACCGTGGCCCAGACCAGCACCGAGCGCGACCGCACCGCGCCCGACCCCGACGACTCCCGCAAGCCCGACGGACCGACCGAGGTCACCAAGCGCTCCTGGGGCTACGTCCTCAAGAAGACGCTCCGTGAATTCGGCGCCGACCAGTGCACCGACATCGCGGCCGGCCTCACCTACTACGCCGTCCTCGCGCTGTTCCCCGGGCTGCTCGCGATCGTCTCGATCCTCGGCCTCTTCGGCCAGGCCGAGACCACGACCGACACTGTGCTCGAGATCGCCGGCGGATTCGTGTCGGCCGACGTCCTCGACACGGTCCGCGGCCCGATCCAGGAGCTCACCTCCAGCCCCGCCGCCGGTCTGGCCTTCGTCACCGGTGTCCTCGGCGCCCTCTGGTCCGCCTCCGGCTACGTCGGCGCGTTCGGGCGCGGCATGAACCGCGTCTACGAGATCGACGAGGGCCGCCCGATCTGGAAGCTGCGCCCCACGATGCTCGCCGTCACCCTCGTGACGGTCCTCCTGCTCGTGATCGCCGGCCTGATCCTCGTGCTCAGCGGACCCGTCGCGCAGACCATCGGCGACGCCGTCGGCCTCGGCGAGGTCGCCCTGACCGTGTGGAGCATCGCCAAGTGGCCGGTTCTGATCGCGATCATGGTCGTGATCGTCGCGGTCCTCTACCACTGGTCGCCGAACGTGCGGCAGCCGAAGTTCCGCTGGACCAGCATGGGCTCGATCCTCGCCCTCGCCGTCTGGGCGCTGGCGTCGGCCGGCTTCGCGTTCTACGTCGCCAACTTCAGCAACTACAACAAGACCTACGGCGCCCTGGGCGGTGTGATCGTCTTCCTCCTCTGGCTCTGGATCACGAACCTCGCCCTGCTCTTCGGGGCCGAGTTCGACGCCGAGCTCGAGCGAGGCCGCCAGCTGCAGGCGGGCATCCCGGCGGAGGAGCACATCCAGCTCCCGCCCCGCGACACCCGGCAGAGCGAGAAGAAGGCGGAGAAGCACGCCGAGGACGTCGCCGACGGCCGCGAGCTCCGCGAGAGCGCCGGGCGCCCCGAGCGGTGATCCCGACCGGGCGGGACCTCCCGGCCCATTAGGGGAGCCGCCTCCCCGCGGCAACCCTCTTGAGGTCCCGCGGGCGGCGCGCGGAGGCTGGTCGCATGCGGAAACTGCACTACTCCAGCGGCCACCTCCTCGTCGGCGACCTGACCTGCAAGGCGGTCCTCCGGTACGCCCGGGCCCTCGCGGACGTCAACAAGTCGGACGTCGTCTCGGTGCCGGTCCTGACCGAGGGCGGCGGCCGCGCCTACGCCCACCTGCTGATCGGGCCGGCGAGCCAGCTCTGGTCGCTGCCGATCGACAGCAGCGAGGTGGAGGAGCCGGACGACGCGGAGGTCATCGCCCACATCGAGCTCGAGACGCGCCGCATGCAGCCGGCGCGCCCCTCCTGGAGCGAGGAGATGACGGACATCCCGCCGCTGGACTTCCTCGAGTACACGGACATCGCCGACCTCGAGGACGCCCGGCGCGACCCGATGAACTAGGCCGCCGCCGGCTCCTCGGTGGAGCGGGAGTCGCTGAGTGACAGCGAGCCGATCGTCGCGATCACGCCGACGAGGACCGCCACGACCAGGAAGGCGACCCGCTCACCCGCGAAGAAGCTCCGGACGAGGTCCGCGCTCCACGCGCCCGCCGGGAGGGTGGTCGCCACCAGTGCGGCGATCAGCGTGCCGACGACGGCCGTGCCGATGCTGGTGCCGATCTCCTGGGCCGTGTCGTTGAGCGCCGCACCGATCGACGTGCGGTTCGCGGGCATCGCCTCGACGAGGGCGACGGCGCAGATGGTCATGATCGTCCGCAGGCCCACCGTCATCACGACCATCATCACGGCGATCGCGAGGTAGCCCCGGTCCACCGCCCAGGACATCCCGAGCAGCGCGCCGACCAGGAGCCCGGTGCCGATCAGGCAGGCCGCGCGGTGCCCCAGCTTCGCGGCGAGGCGCTCGGTGATCGGAGTGGCGGCGAGCATCGTGACGATGACGGGCAGGTTCGCGAGGCCGGCGCGCACCGGACTCCAGCCGTAGGCGTACTGGAAGTGCAGGATCAGGCCGAACAGGACGCTCGCGAAGGCGACCGAGGCGCCGAGCTGCGTGAGCGCCGCTCCCCGCGCGGGGCCGGCGCGGAAGATCGCGAGGTCGATCATGGGCGAGACGGCGCGGCGCTCGCGGACGACGAATCCCGCGACGGCCGCGACGGTCCCCGCGGCGCAGGCGATCGTGAGGAGCGACAGCCAGCCGTTCTCGACTCCGCTGGTGAGCGTGTAGCAGCCGAGCCCCACCGCCGCGACGGTGAGGGCGGTCCCCGGCAGGTCGAGCCGACCGGAGGTGAGGTCGGCGCGCTGGTCCGCGGGGACTCCGAGGCGCACGCCGATCCAGACCAACAGCGCGATCGGGGCGTTGACGACGAGCAGCCACTGCCAGCTGACGGTGCTGAGGATCGAGCCGCCGAGGAGGGGGCCGAGGACCATGCCGGACATCCCGACGATCATCACGATCGTGATCGACCGCATGCGGAGCCTCTCGTCGTCGAAGAGCCGGAACACCAGCGACATCGTGACGGGCGCCATGGCGGCCGCGGCGCAGCCGAGCGCCGCGCGGAGGGCGATCAGCTGGCCGATGTCGGTGACGAGGACGACGGCGAGGCTGATCAGCCCGAACGCGGCGAGGCCGGTGAGGAGCACGCGGCGGCGGCCGAACCGGTCGGCGGCGGACCCGGCTGTCAGCAGCAGCCCGCCGAAGGTCAGGGAGTAGGCACCGGTCACCCACTGCAGTCCGGCGGTCGACCCGTCGAGTGAGCGTCCGATCGTCGGGAGGGCGATCGAGAGCAGCGTGTTGTCGACCATCTCGACGAAGAACGCGAGGCAGAGAGCGGCGAGCGGGAGTGCCGCGGAGCGGAGGGAGGTGTGAGCGCGGGACTCGGCGGAGGTGGTCGTCGGAGCGGACATCGAGGCGCCTTCCTATCGAACGCCGTTCGACTCTCGTACGGCGTTCGATAGTATGGAACGCCGTTCGGTAAGATGCAAGCCATGCCTGCAGATCGCCCGACGGAGACCGCTGCCGCGCCCTCCCCCGCCCGGGGCCGCCGCCGAGCGTCGCACTCGCTCGACACCGTGCTGGCCGAGGCGATCGCGATCCTCGACGAGTCCGGGGAGTCGGCCCTCACGTTCCGCGCGCTCGCGGCCCGACTCGGCGGCGGTGTGGCGAGCATCTACTGGTACGTCGGCAGCCGCGACGAGCTGCTGGAGCGGGCGACCGACGAGGTCATGGGTCGGGTCCTCGCAGACAGCGAGCCGCTCACCCACGGGCCGGACCCGATCGACAACGTCCGCGCCGTCGCACTGGCCCTCTTCGACGAGTGCGTCCGCCGACCCTGGTTCGGCCTCTACATGCTCCGCACGACCGGGGTGCAGCCCAACTCGATGGCGATGTACGAGCGCCTCGGGCAGCAGCTCATGGCTCTCGACCTGACGCCCCGGCAGCGGTTCCACGCCGTGTCGTCCATCGTCAGCTACGTCGTCGGAGTCGCGGCCGACCTGGCGCAGCCGCCGCCCCGCGAGTTCCTCGAGAGCGGGATGGAGAGGGGCGAGTTCCTCGAGCACCTGGCCGACCGCTGGCGCGCCCTCGATCCGGAGGAGTTCCCCTTCGGCCACCACGCGGCCGACGTCATGGCGACGCACGACGACCTCGACGTGTTCCGCTCCGGCCTCGACCTGCTGCTGGCCGGGCTCCGGCTGCAGGCGGGGCGGGGCTGAGGCCGGGTCAGCTCCCCGAGGTCCGCCGGATCGCGACCACGGTAACGTCGTCCGCCAGCAGCCCCTCGGCCGCCAGGCGGGTGACGCCGGCGACCGCGGCGGCGGCGGTCGCAGGGGCGGCGACGGCCGCGTCGGCCACCCGGTCGAGGGCGGCGAGGGAGCCGTCGAAGAGGTCCAGCACGCCGTCGCTGCAGATCAGCAGCAGGTCGCCGGGGTGGAGCCGGAGGCCGGTCGGCTCCCACTCCTGCGTGCCGAGGAGGCCGAGCGGCAGGTGGGCGGAGGGGATGCGCTCGCGCGACCCGTCGGCGCGGCAGACGATCCCGAGTCCGTGCCCGGCGTCGACGAGGGCGATGTCGCCGGTCGAGGCGCTGAGCCGCAGGTGGAGGAGCGTGACGAACGCGTCGTTCGCCGACAGATCCGGCTCGACGACCCGGTCGATGAGCGCCATCGTCGCCGCGGGGCCGAGGGCCGGAGGAGTGACGCGCAGGGCGGCGCGGACCGTGGCCGCGATCATCGCGGCGCCGACCCCCTTGCCCATGACGTCGGCGACGGTGACGGCGAGCCCGTCGGGCGTGCAGCGCCAGTCGAAGAAGTCGCCGCTCACCGTCCCGCTGGGCACGCAGGCGCCGGCGACGTCGTAGCCCGGGAGGTCCGGGACCGAGCGGGGCTCGAGCCGCCGCTGCACCCTCTCGCCGTCGGCGAGCTCCTGCCGCGAGCGGGCGGCGCCGGCGGTGAGCATCTGCGCGACCTGCTCGCCGCTGAGCGACGCCATGCTGAACGACACCACGACCAGCAGCACCAGCGTGATCAGCGTGGTGGTCGGGGTCCCGAACCAGGTCGCGAACAGCTCGCTGCGCAGCCCCGCGGCCAGGAACACGGCGAACCGGAGCGCGTAGTAGAGGGAGAGGGCGCCGGAGCTCAGCAGCAGCGGCCAGCGCGTGCGCGAGCGTCCGGCGCCGAGCAGCGCGATCTCGCGGGTCGACAGTCCGATGAGGAGCGCCATCGACGCGAGGTAGAGCGGCCCTCCCGACCAGTCGTTGACGGCGGGAGAGTCGAGGCTGGACACGCCCGTCACCACCACGGTCGGAGCGACCACCAGCCACCACGGCGTCGGCCGGCCGCGGAGGGAGCGGCTCGCCGCCCAGACCGCGGCGGCGCCGGCCACGATGAGCCCGTTGCCGAGCGGATTCGCCCACACCTGGTCGGCCGTGCCGTCGCGGAGGTAGGCGAGCGAGCCGCCCATGAACAGCGCGAGCGCCGTGCACCACCAGAAGCTGAAGGACGAGCGTGTCGACCGGTAGGTGACCAGCGCGAACAGCAGGAAGAGGGTGAGGGCGGTGACCCCGAAGGCGACGCGGAGGGCCGTGGCATCGAGCAAGGCGGGTCCGTGGCCCTTCCAGGAGACCGAGCGGCGGAGCGGCGGACGGGCGCCGTGATCAAGGGGATCCTGGCACGGCGCGCGGGCCGCTCGGGGCGCGCCGTGGAGGCCGGCCCCGGGGATCCGCGGCAGTGCGGCCCGTCCGCCCACCCGACGGGGGGAGCAGGAGGGGGGGGGCTCGCACGTTCGAGGAGAGACCACCGCCCTCGCGCTCGATACAGCATCGCGTGTACCGTCGCTCCCGTGCCCGCCTCCGCGACCCTCACCCACTCCGCTGCTCTCGCGCGCCTCGGATCCGCCCTGGCGGACGAGACCCGGTCCCGGATCCTGCTCGCGCTCCGCGGGGCTCCGGCCGTCCCCTCCGACCTCGCGGACGCGCTCGGGGTCTCGCGGCAGGTGATGTCGAATCAGCTCGCGTGCCTGCGCGGATGCGGGCTGGTCGAGGCCGTGAAGGACGGCCGGTACACCTGGTACCGGCTGGCCGAGACCCGGATCGCCGGGGCGCTCGACCACCTGCTCCGCCTGGCCCTGGTCGTCGATCCGGACTGCTGCTCCGGCGACGACTGCCGCTGCGCATGACCGCCCTGCGCGCTCCGCTCCTCCCCGCCCGCCGCCGCGTGCTGCAGAGGCGCATCCGCTGGATCGTCGGCGCGACGATCGGCTACAACGTGGTGGAGGCGATCGTGGCCCTCGCCGCCGGGACGGTCGCCTCGTCCACCGCGCTCGTCGCCTTCGGCCTCGACTCCGTGGTGGAGGTGCTCTCCGCCGCGGCCGTCGCCTGGCAGTTCTCGGGCCGCGATCCGGAGGCGCGCGAGCGCACCGCGCTGCGGGTGATCGCCGTCTCGTTCCTCGGCCTGGCCGCGTTCGTCGCCGTCGACTCGGTCCGGGCGCTGCTCGGATTCTCGGAGGCCCAGCACTCCCCCGTCGGCATCGTGCTGGCCGCCGTCAGCCTGCTGGTGATGCCCGCGTTCTCCCTGCTCGAGCGCCGGACCGGCCGCGAGCTCGGCTCGGCCTCGGCCGTCGCGGACTCGAAGCAGACGCTCCTCTGCTCGTACCTCTCCGCCGCCGTCCTGGTGGGCCTGCTGCTGAACAGCACGCTCGGATGGACGTGGGCCGACCCCGTCGCCGGCCTCGTGATCGCCGCGGTCGCCGTCCGCGAGGGCCTGGAGGCCTGGCGCGGCGAGTCCTGCACGACGCCGATCTCCGCGCTCACGAGCGAGGACTCCGAGGCCTGCGGCTGCTGCTGACGGGGGCGGGACGGCGCGGTGCACATCGGCGGTGGACGACCTCCGTCAGGACTTCGTCGCGAGGCCGGCGGCCGATCGGACCCGCTCCGGAGCTACCGACGGCCGGCCCGCGCCTCGACGACGTGCCGGCACCCGATCCCGCCGCGCTCCAGCTCCTCGCGCTCGCGGCGGAGCCCGACGCGGACCCGCCGCGCCTCGGCCAGCGGCAGCACCGCCTCCGGATCGACGGTCGCCAGCAGGACCGCCGCCCGCGACCTCGCCGCCACCCGCACGTCGAGGCACGGCGTCGCCTCGGCGAGTCCGAGCAGCGCGGCCACCAGCAGCTCCAGCTCGACCGCCGTCGCGTAGAGCACCAGCACCCGCGAGGCCGGGCTCGACGGGCGGCGGACGAGGAGCGTCGCTCCGGTCATCGTCGCCGCCCTCCCCTGCCCGGGACCGGTCCGGGACGTCCGCCCCGCCTCGGCCCTCGGCGACCGCCCGCGCGACGTCGGCGTGCACGCATGGGGTTCCTTCTCTCGTCCTGCTGCGGTGCGAACCGCGCCGCACCTCCATCCCACGACTCGGGCACCCCGGCCGGGGAGAGGGTTGCCACGCGCGCGTCGGCGGGTCAGGAGGCGCCGGGGCCGCCGGGGATGAGAGGGTTGCGCGATGTCCACTGCGAGCGTGCCGTCGCCGCGCGCCGGAGTCCGGACCCGGCGCTTCCGGCGCCTCGCCCGCACGGGCTTCGCCGTCAACGGACTGATCCACCTCCTGATCGGCGGCCTCGCCCTGCGCGTCGCGGTCAGCGACGAGACCTCGCGGGAGGCGGACGCGTCCGGAGCGATCGGGCGCATGGCCGACTCCCCCGTCGGGCTCGTGGTGGTCTGGGCTGCGCTGGTCGGGCTGGTCGCGCTCGGCCTCTGGCAGCTCTCCCTCGGCGGGCGCTCCTCCGCGCCGGGGCTCCCCGCCCGCCTGGGCCGCCGGATCGTCGAGTCGGGCAAAGGCTTCGCCTCGCTCACGCTCGCGGGCACCACGCTCGTCTTCGCGCTCGGCGGCTCGACGAGCTCCTCGGCCACGATCCGCCGCATCAACACCGAGCTGCTGACGAGCACGGTCGGCGTCGTGATCCTCGTGATCGTCGGCGGGATCGTGCTGGGCAGCGGGATCGGCTTCGTCGCGATCGGGATCCGGCGCGGCTTCCGCAAGCTCGTCCGCATCCCCGAGGGCCCGACGGGGACGGCAGTGCTGATCCTCGGCGCGACCGGCTACATCACGAAGGGGCTCGCTCTGGGCCTGGCCGGCGGGATCTTCGTGGTCGCGGCGCTGACCGGCGACGCCCGCCAGGCGACCGGGCTCGACGGGGCCATCCGCTTCCTCGACGTCCCTCCGTACGGCACGATCGCCCTGACCCTGGTCAGCGCGGGACTGGTCATGTACGGGCTGTTCCTCGTCGCCCGGGCGAAGCTCGCGAAGCTCTGAGCCGACGCGGCAGTCGTTCACAGTCGCCACCCATATCGCTGAGTATCGTTCGGAGAAACAGGAGGTCATCATGAACGGATCGTCATCGACCGGCGCGTTCGGCACCGGCACGCCCATCGAGAGCATCTGGCGCGCGATGGAGCAGGCCCGCTCCCGCATGGAGAAGCGCGTCGGCTCCCGGGTCGGCCGCGGGGACGTGCGCACCGCGGTGCTCGCGCTCCTCGCCGAGCAGCCCATGCACGGCTACCAGATCATCCGCGAGATCGAGGAGCGCAGCGGAGGCGACTGGAAGCCGAGCCCCGGCTCCGTCTACCCGACCCTCCAGCTCCTCGCGGACGAGGGCCTCATCACGGCCGACGAGCAGAACGGCCGCAAGACCTACACGCTGACCGACGCCGGCCGCGCGACGGTCGCCGAGCACGGCACCTCGACCCCGTGGAACGACTCCGACCACGTCGACTTCGGCGCCCTGCCCAAGGCGGGCCTCGAGCTCGCCCAGGCCGCGGCCCAGGTCGGACGCTCGGGCACCCCCGAGCAGATCCGCAAGGCCGTCGCCGAACTCGAGGACGTGCGCCGCCGCCTGTACGCGATCCTCGCGCAGGACTGACCCGGGTGGCCTCGGTCAGCCCGGGTCCTGCCGCCCCGGGCCACCGAGAGCGGGAGGACCGGCGGCGCTACCGCCGGATCCTCCGCTTCGCCGCGTGGCATCTCGCGATCACCTGGTTCTTCGACCTGCTCCTGCCGCGGGTGGGGCTCACGCGCGTCGCGCTCCGCACCCGGCCCGGCCGGATGCGCCGCTTCGCCCGCAGCTTCCACGTGCTCGCGGTCGACCTCGGCGGCCTGATGATCAAGGTCGGCCAGTTCATGTCGTCGCGCCTGGACGTGCTGCCGCCCGAGATCACCCGCGAGCTGGAGGGGCTGCAGGACGAGGTCCCGCCCGTCCTGTTCCCGCGGATCCGGGCGCTGGCCGAGTCCGAGCTCGGGCTGCCGCTCGAGCGCGCCTACGCCGGAGTGGACGAGTCGCCCGTCGCCGCCGCCTCTCTCGGGCAGGCCCACCGCGCCCGGCTCTCCCCCGTCGACGCCGAGGACACCGGCTACTCGGCCGCCATCATGAAGGTGCAGCGGCCGGGGATCGACCAGATAGTCGAGGTCGACCTCGCGGCTCTGCGCCGCGTCGGCGGCTGGCTCAGCCACGTGCGCCTCGTCTCGGACCGCGTCGACGCCCCGGCGCTCGTCGAGGAGTTCGCGGTCACCAGTCTCGAGGAGATCGACTACCTGCAGGAGGCGGCCAACTCCGTCCGCTTCGCCGCCGACTTCGCGGGCGACGCCCGGGTGGCCGTCCCGGACGTGGTCTGGGAGCGCTCGACCCGCAAGGTCCTCACGCTCGAGGACGTCACCGCGATCAAGATCACCGACCACGCCGCGCTGCTGGCCGCCGGGATCGACCCGCGGGAGGTCGCTCCGGTCTTCGCGGCCGTGATGTTCGACCAGCTCTTCACCAACGGCTACTTCCACGCGGATCCGCACCCCGGCAACGTCTTCGTCACGCCGACCCCCGGGGGCGAGCTGCCCTGGCGCCTCACCTTCATCGACTTCGGGATGATGGGCGAGGTGCCGCCGAGCACCCGCGCGGGCCTGCGCCGGATGCTGATCGCCGCCGCCTCCCGCGACGGCAAGGGTCTCGTCGACGCGGCCCGCGCGGTCGGCGTCCTCCTCCCCTCGGCCGACTCCCGCGAGCTGGAGCGGGCGCTCACGCAGCTCTTCGCCCGCTTCGGCGGCATGGGCTTCGCCGAGCTGCGGGAGGTGGATCCGCGCGAGTTCCGCGACTTCGCCGTGCAGTTCGGCGACGTCGTGCGCGCGCTGCCGTTCCAGCTCCCCGAGAACTTCCTGCTCGTCATCCGCGCGATGTCGCTGACCTCGGGCGTCTGCAGCGCGCTCGACCCGGCCTTCAACCTGTGGGACTCGGTCGAGCCCTACGCGCAGCAGCTGATCCGCGAGGAGCGCGGCTCCGTCGTGCAGGACGTCGGCAAGCAGGCCGTCGACACGCTCGGCCTGATCTGGCGCCTGCCGCGCCGGCTCGACGAGCTCGTCACGACCCTCGACGACGGCGAGCTCGCGGTCACCGTCCCCACCATCGAGCGCCGGCTGAACCGGCTCGAGGGCACCGTCCGCCGCGTGATCTCGGCCGTGCTGTTCGCGGGCCTGCTGATCGCGGGCGCCGTCGTGCGCCCGGACGACAGCGGCTTCGGGACCGTGCTGATGATCGCGTCGGCGCTGCCGCTGCTGCACGCCCTGCTGGCCCGCGGTCCGCGCGGCTGACGGCCGCCGTCGGACCGCGGCCGCCGCGTCGCATCCGTCACCTCCTCCGCCCACCTCACCGGCGGCGCGGTCGACATCGGCTACACGGACGCGGACAGCCGGCTCGCGCAGCACGGCACCGACTACGGGCTCTGCCAGATCTACGCGAACGAGATCTGGCACTTCGAGCTCGCCACCGAGCCGGGCGGCGACTGCCCGGAGCAGCTCCCCGACGCGAGCGCGACCTGAGCGGCTCTCCCGCGCTCCCGAGGATCCGATGCGTCGCGAAGGGTCGTCATCGGAGCCGCGTGGGAGCCGTTCGCGACGCATCGATCGCCCAGGCGGCCGGGCTCAGCGGCTGGTGAGCAGCTCGACGAACTCGTCGGCCATCGCGAGCTGGGCGCTCAGCGCCTCGCGGCGCTCGCGGGCCTGCGCGACGAAGCCGTCGAGCTGCGCGCGGACCTCGGCCGGGGCGTCGTCGCCCTCGGCCTCGAGGGTGTCGATCACGCGGAGCAGCGCGGCCATCTCCTCCAGCGAGAAGCCGAGCGGCTTCATGCGGCGGATGAGGATCAGGCGGTCGTAGTCGGTGGACGTGTAGAGGCGGAAGCCGCCCTCGGTGCGGCCGGACGCCTTCACGAGGCCGATCTCGTCGTAGTGGCGCAGGGTCCGGAGCGAGAGGCCGGTCCGCTCGGCGAGCTCGCCGATGTGCATGGTGCCGATCCTGCTCACCCCTTCAGATCTACCCTTACGTGAGGGTAGGGTTGCCCGTGCTGCTGACACGCCTCTGCAAGCTTGGCATCCCCGCCCGCTTCCGCCGACCCGATGCCGCAGCCCTCCGCGCTCCTCGTCGAGCACCCCTCCCACTCCCTGGAGCCGCCGCGATGGCCCTCGCCTCGAAGACCCCTGCCCGCCCGCACGCCGAGCCCACAGTGATGACGGCGCTGCGCACCCCCCGCATCCTGACCCGCGAGGTCCTCGCCGGCCTCGTGGTCGCGCTCGCGCTCATCCCCGAGGCGATCTCGTTCTCGATCATCGCGGGCGTGGATCCGCGGGTCGGCCTCTTCTCGTCGTTCGTGATGGCCGTGTCGATCGCGTTCCTCGGCGGACGCCCCGCGATGATCACCGCCGCCACGGGCGCCGTCGCCCTGGTGATCGCCCCCGTCGCCCGCGACTACGGGATGGACTACTTCATCGCGACGGTGATCCTCGCGGGCGTGTTCCAGATCGTGCTCGGGCTGCTCGGAGTGGCGAAGCTCATGCGCTTCATCCCCCGCAGCGTGATGGTCGGATTCGTGAACGCGCTGGCGATCCTGATCTTCTCGGCGCAGATCCCCAACCTGATCGGCGTGCCCTGGCTGGTCTACCCGCTGGTCGCCGTCGGCATCGTGATCATGGTAGTGATGCCGCGCCTGACGAAGGCCGTTCCGGCGCCTCTCGTCGCCATCGTCCTCATCACCGCGGCGGTCGTCGTCACGGCGGTCGCCGTCCCCACCGTGGGCGATCAGGGCGAGCTGCCCCGCAGCCTCCCCGAGCTGTTCGTGCCGAACGTACCGCTGACCTGGGAGACCTTCACGACCATCGCGCCGTACGCCGTCGCGATGGCGCTCGTCGGACTCCTGGAGTCGCTGATGACCGCGAAGCTCGTCGACGACATCACCGACACCCCCTCCCGCAAGACCCGCGAGTCGCTCGGGCAGGGCGCCGCGAACGTGCTCTCCGGCCTGTTCGGCGGCATGGGCGGCTGCGCGATGATCGGCCAGACGATGATCAACGTGAAGGCGTCCGGCGCCCGCACCCGCATCTCGACCTTCCTCGCCGGCGTGTTCCTCCTGATCCTCGTCGTCGCGCTCGGCGACCTCGTCGCGATCATCCCGATGGCCGCGCTGGTCGCGGTGATGGTGATGGTCTCGGTGGCGACCTTCGACTGGCACAGCATCCGCCCGTCGACCCTGAAGCGGATGCCCGTGGGCGAGACGGTCGTCATGATCGCCACGGTCGTCGTGGTCGTCCTCACCCACAACCTGGCGATCGGAGTCGTCATCGGCGTCCTGGCCGCCATGGTCGTCTTCGCCCGCCGGGTCGCCCACTTCGCCACCGTCGAGCGCACCCTCTCGGCCGACGGATCGACGGCCCACTACACGGTCACCGGCGAGCTGTTCTTCGCCTCCAGCAACGACCTCACCACGCAGTTCTCCTACGCGGAGGACCCTGCGCACGTCGTGATCGACCTCTCCGGCTCCCACATCTGGGACGCCTCGACCGTCGCCGCGCTGGACGCCGTCACCACCAAGTACGAGCGCCACGGCACCCGCGCCGTGATCGCGGGCATGAACGACGCCTCCACCCGGATGCACGGCCGCCTCGCCGGGAATCTCGGCGCGGGGCACTGAGGGTCGGGGCTGCGGGACCGCACGCGCAGCCCCTCAGAGCGGCGCGAGCACCAGCGACCAGAGCCAGCGCCCGCCGACGACCCGGTGCACGACCACGAACAGGGCGGTGATCGCGAGTCCGACCGGCAGCAGCACGGCGCCGGCCGCGAGGCGGTCGGCGGGCACGGCGAGCAGCAGGCCGAGCGGCACCGACGCGCAGGCTGTGACCAGCGCCGCGACGAGAGCGGCGCGGCGGTCCCGGGTCGGCTGCGGCACGACGCCGATCCGGCGCCGGACCAGCCAGTGGGCGAGGGCCCACGCGGCCGTGGTCCCGAGGGCGGTGCCGCCCGCGATCGCCGGCACGACGAGTTCGGCAGGCAGGAGGAGCCCGCCGACGAGCGCCCCCACCGCGACGCCGACGGCCGAGACGACCTGGGTCGCCAGCGAGTCGCGGGCCCGACCCAGCGCGAACATCGCCCGGTTGAGGACGTAGGTCTGGCTGAAGCCGACCAGGCTCAGGGCGAGCAGCTGCAGGACTCCGCCGATCACCGGTGTGCCGAAGACGAGCTGCGTGAGCAGTGGCGCCGCCGCGACGAACAGGAGCGTCGCGAGCAGAGTGACGGCGAGCACCGCGTCCTCGGTCCGTCGGAGGTTCACCGCCGCGGCCGCCCGATCGCCGCGGTGCAGGTCCCGGCTGAGCGGCGTGAACATCGCCGTGGCGACGGAGACGACCAGGATGCCGTGCGGCAGCAGGAGCAGCAGCTGCGCGCTCGAGAAGGAGTTGAGGCTCGGCCCGTCGACGCCGGCGCGGTTCATGGCCTGGCCGGCCGCCGTCGCCGCGTTCGAGACGACGATGTACGACACCTCTGCGACGAGGGCGCCGAGGAACACCCAGACCGCGTCCCGCGACACTCCGCCGAGCCCGGCGACGCCGAAGCGCGGCCGCAGGCGGACGCCGACGGACCGCGAGAACGCGACCGCGATCACCCCCTGCACCACGATCGCCGTAGTGGCAGTGCCGCACAGGAGCGCCACCATCTCCGGCGTCCACTCGTCGGCGGGTGTCGACGCCGCCTCGGGGTGGATCAGGAGGAACACCGCGATCCCGAGCACCGAGATCACGTTCGCGCAGGCGGGCGCCCACGCGCCCGGCCCGTACTTCTCGGCGGAGTTGAGCAGCTGCGAGAAGACGGCGAAGACGATGTAGAAGAAGATCTGCGGCAGGCACCAGTAGGCCATCTGGGTGGCGAGCAGAGCCCAGTCGGCCGACCAGCCCCCGGCGTAGAGCCCGACGATCAGCGGCGCCGCGAGCGTGCAGGCGGCCGTGAGGAGCGCCGCTCCGCCGAGGCACACGGTGAGCAGCCGCTCGAGGGTCCGCACGCCCTCCGGTCCGTCGGCCCGCGCCCGGACCATCTGCGGCACGAGCACCGCGCCGAGCACCCCGCCCGCGATGAGCCCGTACAGGTAGGTGGGCGCGGAGTTCGCGACCTCGAACACCTGCCCGCCGACCGACGCGCTCGTGCCGCCGACCGCCACGACCAGGAGCGCCAGCCGGACGAACCCGAGGATCCGCGAGACGAACGACGCGACCACCATCCCCCCGGTCGCGCTGCGCATCCGGGCAGCATAGGCGGTGCGACCCGGGTCGCCACCGACCGCGGCGCCCGCCGGGGTCGATGCGTCACGAACGGTCGTCACGGGCGCGGGAGAGGGGCCGATCGTGACGCATCGATCTCGGGGAGGGCGGGAGGCGGGAGGGCCCGCGGGCGGCGCTAGACGCGCACGGGTGCGACGGAGGCGCGGCGGATCAGCCGCGTCTCCAGCTCCATGCGGGTGGCCGAGGCTCCCGAGGCGAGCGGGGTCGCCGACCGGTGCGCCTGGTGCAGCATCCGGAAGGCGATGGCGCCCATCTCGCCGATGGGCTGCTGGATCGTGGTCATCGGCGGGGTCGCCCAGGCCGACTCCTCGACGTCGTCGAAGCCGATGACGCTGAGGTCTCGCGGGATGCGGAGGCCGGCGTCGTCGGCGGCCTCGTAGACGCCGAGCGCCATCACGTCGGAGCAGGCGAAGAAGGCGGTCGGCGCGTCCGGCTCGGCGAGCATCAGCCCGGCGGCCTCGCGGGCCAGCTCGCGGTCCCAGTCGCAGTAGGCGACGCGCGGATCCTCGACCCCGGCGGCGCGGAGCGCGGTGGTGAAGCCGTCGATCCGGGCGCTGCTGTAGAGCTGGGTGCGGGTGCCGCCGAGGACGCCGAAGCGGGTGTGGCCGGCGTCGAGGAGGTGCTCGGCGGCCATGCGGCCCCCGTCCCAGTTGGTCGCGCCGACGCTCGCGACGTCGGCCGGCGGCCGCGTGCTGGGGTCGACGACGACGACGGGCAGCTCGGCGGTGGTCAGCAGGTGCAGCTGCGCGGCCGAGACGTTGACCAGCACCACGATGGCGCCGAGCGAGGGGCGGCGGAGGAGGCGGCTGATCCAGGCGCCGTCGTCGCGGGCGCGGGTGAGCACCAGGTCGACCCCGGCGGCGGAGGCCTCGGCCTCGATCCCCTCGAGGACCGGTCCGATCCAGGTGCCGCCGATGTGGCCGACGACGACGTCGACGATCTGGGCGGAGTGCGGATCCTCGACCGGCGGGCGCAGGCGCGGGCGGCGGCGGTAGCCGAGCGCGTGCGCCGCCTCCATCACGCGCAGGCGGGTCGCCTCCGAGACGTCGGTGCCGCCGTTGAGCACCTTCGAGACGGTGGGGACGCTCGTCCCGGCGCGCTCGGCGATCAGCGCCATGGTCGGGCGGGTGGTCGCTCCGGAGACGTCGTCGTGGTCGGGCATGTGCTCACCGTAGCGGATACCGACTTTCGCAACTAGCCCTGCGCCAGGACGGCTTGCTCCGCCGGGAACCGCGGTGCATGATGGTCGGACGCCGGGGCTCCCGCACAGAAGTTGCGCAAGTCCTGTTCGATGACGAACCGCGGAGCGATCCGCCCGCACGTGAGGACGACGATGACCGACCACTCCCCGACCACTCCCGGCAAGACGGCCCTCGTCGTCCGAGGGGGCTGGGACGGCCACCAACCGGTCGAGGCGACCGAGCTGTTCCTGCCGTTCCTCCGCGACAACGGCTACGACGTGCGCGTCGAGGAGTCGACCGCCGTGTACGCCGACGAGGCCTACATGCGGACGGTCGACCTGATCGTGCAGTCGAACACGATGACCTCCATCCAGTGGGAGGAGTTCCTGGGCCTCCGCGCGGCGGTCGAGCGCGGCACAGGCCTCGCCGGCTGGCACGGCGGGATCGCCGACTCCTACCGCGACAACTCCGACTACCTGCAGCTGATCGGCGGCCAGTTCGCCTCGCACCCCGGCAAGCACCCGGACGAGCGCACCGGCGAGCAGTCGGACAACTACATGCCGCACACGATCGAGATGACGGCCCTCGCCGCCGACCACCCGATCACGCAGGGCATCTCCGACTTCGAGCTGGTCACGGAGCAGTACTGGGTGCTGCACGACGACTACAACGACGTGCTCGCCACGACCACGCAGGCCGTCCGCCCGTGGGACCCGTGGAAGCGCCCCATCACCTCCCCCGCGATCTGGACCCGCCTCTGGGGCGAGGGCCGCATCTTCGTCTCGACGCCGGGCCACCGCGTCGAGATCCTCCAGGACGACAACGTCCGCACGATCATCGAGAGGGGAATGCTGTGGGCGTCCCGCTGAGAGTCGGCATCATCGGCGTCGGGAAGATCAGCGAGCAGTACCTCGCGAACCTCCCGACCTTCCCCGGCCTCCGCCTCGTCGCGGTCGCCGACCTGAACCAGGAGCGGGCGCAGCAGGTCGCCGACGAGCAGGGCGTCCGCGCCCTCACCGTCGACGCGCTGATCGACGACCCGGAGATCGACGCGGTGCTGAACCTCACGATCCCGGCGGCGCACGTCGAGATCGGCACCCGCGCCTTGAAGGCGGGCAAGCACGTCTTCGCCGAGAAGCCGCTCGGGCTGAACCCGGCCGAGGCCGCGCCGATGCTCGACCTCGCGGACGAGCTGGGCCTGCGCTTCGCGAGCGCCCCGGACACGGTGCTCGGGACCGGCGTGCAGACCGCGCGCCTCGCCCTCGACTCCGGAGCGATCGGCACCCCGATCGCCGCGCAGGTGCACTGGGCCGCTCCCGGCCACGAGCGCTGGCACCCGGCGCCCGAGTTCTACTACCAGCCCGGCGGCGGCCCGCTGCTGGACATGGGCCCGTACTACCTGACGGCGCTCGTGCACTTCTTCGGGCCGGTCGTCCGCGTCACGGGCCTGGCCACCCGCTCCGACCGCCCGCGCACGATCGAGACCGGGCCGAAGGCGGGCACGCCGATCGAGGTGACGATCGACACGCACATCACCGCGCTGCTCGAGCACGCGAGCGGAGTCGCCACCACCGTCACCGTGAGCTTCGAGGTCTGGCGCAGCCGGGCCCCGAAGTTCGAGGTCTACGGCACCGAGGGCACCATCTCGGTCCCGGATCCGAACATGTTCTCGGACCCGATCGAGGTCGCCGTCCGCGACGAGGACTGGCGGGTCGTCCCCGACTCCGCCGGCGTGATCGACACCGGTCGCGGAGTGGGACTGGCCGACCTCGCGGAGGCGATCGCGGAGGACCGCCCGCACCGCGCCTCCGGCCGCGTGGCCCTGCACGTGCTCGAGATCATGGACGCCGTGCTCCGCTCGAACGAGGAGAACGCGGTCGTGACGATCGCGAGCACCGCCGAGAAGCCCGACGTGATGCCGCTGCGCACGGCGGGCTCGATCGGCGCCTGACAGCGCCGGGGGGCGACGACGGGAGGCGGGGGATCGCCGCCAGCGCGTCGCTCCCCGTTCGGGGGTGACGGCGGGGGGCGACGCCGTAGACTCGGCGGATCGACGGTCCTCAGCCGCCGCCGCACGCGGAGGGGGATCGGCCGTGGCAGTCGGCTTCCGGCGGAGCGGTGAGCTCCGTGCCCTCGCGCGCCCCCGGCTCCGGGCGGCCGGCGACCCGCTCTCCCCCGAGGACCACCGCTCCCGGCTGTCCGGTTGGCTCAGCATGCCCGGCGGGCCGGGTCTCGTGCGCCCCTCCGCCCTCGCTCCGGCGTGGGAGGCGCCCCTGCTCCGGCTCGTGCGCGCCGGGGCGCCGGCGGAGGACCTGCACGAGGCGACCACCGGCTCCCCCGAGGGCTCGCGCCTCGCGGCCGTCGTCGAGCTCGTCCGCGACGCCCTGCACTCCGCGGACGACGATCGCGCTCTGCGGCTCACCGGCTGGCTGGTGCGCATCCGCTACGACCCGTCGGCCGACTCCTTCCTCCGCCGCTACGGGATCGCGCTGACCGTCCGCCTGCCGCTGAGCGGCGGCCTCGACGTGGAGGTGCCGCTCGACGCCCCGGCGCTGCGCCTGCTCTACGCCGAGCTGGCAGCACCGATGGATCCGACCGCGGCTGTCGTGGCGGTCGAGACCCTGGAGCCGTCGACCCTCGCGGCGTCGACGCTCGCCTCCCTCTACTCCGCCCGCCGCCGCTGGAGCGACGTGGCCGAGTTCTCGGCGCCCGTCGAGAACGTGGACGCCGCCTCCGCCGCGGTGCTCATCCGCCGCGGCGTCGCTCTCCGCGAGCTCGGCCCGATCGAGGGCGCCCTCGAGGCGTTCGACCGCGTGGTGCGCCCGACCGTCACCAGCGCGCGTCCCGTGGAGCTGCGGGCGGAGGCGCTGCTCGAGCGCGCGAGCACGCTCCTCTCGGACGGGCGCACGGCTCCTGCTCGGCGCGATCTGGAGCGCGTGCTCTCCCGCTACCCGGACAGCGCCGCGGCGCACGAGCTGCTGGCGGTCACCGGGCGCTGACGCGACGGAGGGGCGCACCCTCTGCAGGATTCGCCCCTCCGGGGAGTGCGTCGGCTCAGTGCGTCGGCTCAGCCCTCGGCCTTCGAGGGCTTGCCCTCGGCGGGCAGGACCTCGTGCGGGGTGTCGCGCTCGTCCTCGCCCTCGGCCTGCGACGGCTTGTCGGACTGGTCGTCCGGGTCCTCGACGGGGCTCGGGGTCTGGTCGCTCATCGGAGTCCCTCCGGCTCGTCGGACGTGGCGGACGGCTCGGGGTGCGCCTCGAACTCCATCCAGGCGCGGTCCAGATCGGCCTGCGCCGACTCGGGCTCGCTGGCGAAGTAGCCGTCGTAGATCGCGCGGCCGCCGTGCTCGGGCAGGTCGTCGCGACCGCCGAAGGCCTGCGCGAAGCGGCCGACCTCGTCGTCCCTCTTCTGCTGATCCCGCAACCAGGCGGGGAAGGTCTGCGTCATGGTGACACCTCTCTCTCCTGTCCTCCAGCCAATCCCCCGCCGCGGATCCGGGCAAGCCCTTCCGCCGCGGGCCTCAAGGGGCCAGGCTCCGCCCTGGAGGGGACGGGCTCCGCCCTGGAGGAGCGGCGCTCCGCCCTCTAGAGGACATGTCCGCTACAGGGCGCCCCCGCCCCCGCCGCGGAGGAGAGCCGGCCCCTAGCGTGAGCCCGTGACCGACCCCGCTTCTCCGCGCCCCGCCCGCACCGCCGCGGGTCTGCGCCGCACTCTGCTCGCTCTGACCGCGACCGTCGCGCTGCTCGCCGGCACCGCGGCTCCCCTCGCCTCCGCCGAGCCGGACCCGGTGCCGGTCGGGAACGACCACCTCGCCAACGGCGTCGCCGCCTGGGGGCGCTACCTCAACGGGGAGTGGGACGTGCCGGCGGGCATGTCCGACCTCACGGACGTCGCGAGCAGCTACAGCCACACCCTCGCGCTCCACACCGACGGGACGGTCGAGGCCTGGGGAGCGGATCTGGAGGGCGAGCGGGACGTGCCGGCCGGGCTCCGCGAGGTGACCGCGATCTCGACCGGGTACCTCCACAGCATCGCCCTCACGATGGAGGGGACGGTCGTCGCGTGGGGCGACGACCGTCAGGGCCAGACCGACGTCCCGGCCGGACTCGGCGGCGTGACCGCCGTCGCCGCGGGCAGCTACCACACCCTCGCTCTGCGGGGCGACGGGACCGTGGCGGCCTGGGGCTCCGATCAGTTCGGAGCGACCGACGTGCCGGCGGGTCTCTCCGGAGTGGTCGCGATCGCCGCGGGCGGCTGGAACAGCCTCGCGCTGCGCGCCGACGGGACGGTCGTGGCGTGGGGCGGCGACGACAGGGGCGCGTACACCGCCCCGGCAGGCCTCCGCGACGTCGTCGCCGTCTCGGTCAGCTACTCCCACAGCCTCGCCCTGAAGCGGGACGGCACCGTCGTCACCTGGGGCGACCCCGCCGACTCCGGCTTGCCGCGGGTCCCCGCCGATCTCGGCGGCATCACCGCGATCGCCGCCGGCATCGGCTTCAGCGTCCTGCTGACGTCCGACGGCACCGTCGTCTCCCTTCACCCCGACGGCGACACGGAGCTGGACGTCCCGGCCGGGATCACCGGCGCCACCGGCATCGCGGTCGGCTTCAACCACGCCTTCGCGATCGGCCCGCTGCCGACCCTCACCGCCGACACCGCCGAGACGCTCGTCAAGACCGGGACCCGCTACTCCGCGACCTTCACGGCGTCCGGCCCGGCCGCGACCTTCGAGGTCTCGTCCGGCGCCCTTCCCGCGGGGGTGACCCTCTCGCCGGAGGGCGTCGTCTCGGGCAGGCCGACCACCGCAGGCGACTCCACCTTCACGGTGAGCGCGCGGAACGCGTACGGCACCACGGCCGGCGTGCCGCACACGGTCACCGTGGTCCCCGCGAACACCCCGCCCGTCGTGACGGTCGCCTCCGCCACCGACGGCGCCTCCTACGAGAAGGGCTCGGAGCCGAGGGCCGCCTGCGCGATCACGGATGCGGAGAGCGGAACGTTCAGCGAGGAGGCCGTCGTCACCGGCACGCTCGTGAACGGCCTCGGCACCCGCACGGCGACCTGCACCTGGACCGACCCCGGAGGACTGACCACGACCGCCGCCGCGACCTACCGGATCGTCGACACCGGCGTCCCCACCATCGCCGCGACGACCGCGCCGACGGCTCCGAACGCCGCGGGCTGGTTCCGCTCCCCCGTCTCCGTCGGCTTCTCCTGCGCCGACGGCAGCGGCTCCGGGGTCCGCAGCTGCACCCCCGCGCGGATCCTGCGCGAGGGCCCCGGCCAGAGCGTCACCGGCACCGCCGTCGACAACGCGGGCAACCGCGCCACGACGACCCGCAGCGGCATCGCCATCGACACCACGAAGCCGCGGCTCTCGTTCACGTCGAGGCCCGAGGGGTCCTACCCCTACGGCACGGTGCTCCCGGAGGCGCGCTGCCTCGCGGACGACGCGCTCTCGGGCCTCACCGGCGACTGCGTGATCACGGGCGGCGGCCGCTCCGTCGGTCCGCACGTGTACCGGGCGACCGCGACCGACCGGGCGGGCAACGTCTCGACCTTCACCGCGTCCTACACCGTGACCCCGTGGACGATCGGCGGGCTCAGCACCTCGGTGAAGAGCGTGGCCGCCGGAGCCGCGACCGGCATGACGTTCCAGGTGACCTCGACGTCCTCCGCGGGAACGTTCCGCCACTCCGCCCTCGCCGACGTGCGCAGCGTCACGCAGAAGCAGACCTCCTGCACCGCCGGCGCCGTCCTCACCGGAGCGCCGACGACCACCCTGACCGGACGCCTCCGCTACGACACCGCGACGAACCGCTACGTGAAGGCGTGGACGGTGCCCGCGAAGCGGGGCACCTGCTGGACGCTGACGGTCACGACGGCGGACGGCAGCACGGGGAGCGCCCGGTACTCGGTGAAGTAGCGGCGGAGGACGGCCGCCGCGGTCCGGTCAGGCTCCCGCCGCGGCGTACCGCTCCGCGAGCACGCGGAACGCGGCGGCCAGCTCGGGCGGCTCGGCCCCGGCCATCGGAGCGTCGAACCGGCCGAACGACGCGGCGAGCGCCTCCCACGACCAGGCGCCGAGGGCGAGTCGGCAGCCCGCGTCGCCGAGGTCCTCCACCTCCCCGTCGCCCGCGTAGGGCAGGACCTCGGCGGCGGGCGCCTCCAGCACCACCGAGCCGCGGCACGGCCACCCCTCCCCGGGCGCTCCGCCGCGGAACCGCGCCTCCAGGAACTCGGCGGGACTCCGGACCGGCAGCGCCCGGCGGCGGAAGCGGGCACCGCGGGGTGAGCGCGGCTCGAGCCGGTCGACGCGGAACACCCGCCAGTCGTCGCGGTCGAGGTCGAAGCCGATGAGGTACCAGCGGCCCTGACGCGCGACCAGGTGGTGGGGCTCGACGCGGCGCACCGCCTCCGCGTGCGCGAAGCGGAGCACCTCCGAGGCCCGGACGGCCGCCGCGACAGCGACCAGCCGCTCCGAGGGGACCGCGGGAGCCGGCGCCGCCGCGACCGTGAAGCGCAGCGCATCAGCTCGGGGCCGGAGCCGGGCGGGCAGGACCTGCCGCACCGTCGCCAGCGCACGGGCCGACGCCTCCTCGAGCCCCGCGATCGGCGCGCGCAGGGCGGCGGTGAGGGCGAGCACCTGCTCGTCGTCGAAGAGCAGCGGCGGGAGCTCGGCGCCGGCCTCGAGCCGGTACCCGCCGTCGGGGCCCTTCGCCGCGTCGATCCGGTAGCCCATCGTGCGGAGTCGGTCGACGTCGCGACGCACCGTGCGCGGCGCGATCCCCAGGCGCTCGGCGAGCACTCCGCCCGGCCAGTCGCGGCGGGTCTGCAGGAGGGAGAGGAGCAGGAGGAGCCGCTCGGTCGTCGTGGGCACGTCCCGAGGGTATTCCGAGAAGAGGACCGTCACCGTCCTCTTCTCCTGGGAGCGTCGGGGCACCGGGTGATCGACCCGGCACGACTGCGAGGAGCGCACCATGAGCATCACCACGACGACCCACCTCAACTTCCGCGGACAGGCCCGCGAGGCACTGGAGTTCTACGCCTCGGTCACGGGAGGCCGGGTCGACGCGATGTCCTACGCGGACGCGAACGCTGTCACCGCGCCCGACGAGGCCGACCAGCTGATGTGGGGCCAGGTCGTCTCCGAGGCCGGCTTCCGCGTCATGGCGTACGACGTCCCCGCGCACACGGCTTACGACCCGGGCACGATCCCGGTGTTCGTGTCGCTGCGCGGCTCCGACGCCGACGAGCTGCACCGCCTCTGGGACGGCCTCTCGGAGGGGGCGGCGGTCGTCGTGCCCCTGGCCCCGGCGGCCTGGTCGCCCCTCTACGGGATGCTGCGCGACCGCTTCGGAGTGACGTTCGTCGTCGACCTCGAGGTCGCCTGGAGCTGAGGCCCGCGGGCTCGGCGGCGGGGCGCGTCCCACTGCGGACGCGCCGGCCGCCGACTCGGTACGCTCAGCACCGGATCCGGTCGGAGGGACGCTGCATGCTGGAGACGATCTCCGAGGCCCTCTCGCTGGTCACCCTCCCCCTCGGCGTGCTGTTCCTGCTCGCCGCGTTCGTCGCGGCGCTGATCGACGGACGCTGGCTGACGACGACCGCCTACCTCGAGGAGGGTCCGCCCCTCGCGCTGCACTGGGTGACCCGGGCCGGCGAGGTGCGAGCGCGTCCGCTGTCCGCCGGGGACCCGCTGACGCCGACGCGGTCGGACCAGCGGGAGGTGCACTACCGCGAGGAGGATCCGCACCGCATCCGCCTGCACCGCTGGAGCGACGCGGTGCGGGCGCTGCGCCTGACCGGCCTGATCCTGCTCGGGGCGGGCGTCGTCCTCGGGATCCTGTCGACGGTGCTGGCGGTCCTCGCCTAGGCGGCGCCCCGTGCGCGAGGATCGGACCCGTGGATGCGGAACGGGTTCTCGGAGACGGTCGGGCCGACGGGGTGTGGTGCCGGCTCGGGGAGCCGCTGACGGTCGCGCAGATCGCTCGCGGCGGGCCCGCGTGGCTGTGCCTGGACGCGCAGCACGGCGCGTTCGACGACGCCGCGGTCCTCGCCTCCCTGCGCGCGCTCGGCGCCGTGAGCGGGAGGCCGCCCGTCGGCGTCCGGGTCGCCGGGCTCTCCGACGCGCTGATCGGCAGGGCGCTCGACGCCGGAGCGGACGTCGTGGTCGTCCCGATGATCGAGACGGTCGAGGAGGCGCTCGCGGCCGTCCGCGCCGCGCACTACCCGCCGCTCGGCCGCCGCAGCTGGGGTCCGATGTCCGATCTCTGGGGCGCCGCTCCCCCGTCGGCCGCCGAGGCGCGCACCGCGCTCTGGGTCATGATCGAGACGCAGGCCGGCCTCGACGCCGTCGATCGGATCCTCGCGGTGCCGGGCGTGAGCGGAGTCTTCGTCGGCCCGTTCGACCTCGCGATCGGCCTCGGATGGGACCTGTCCGACCTGCTCGCCGCGGACGGACCGGACGACCCGCTGCCGAGGATCGCCGCGGCGGCCCGGCGCGCGGGCAAGGGTGCCGGGGCCTACGCGGGCGACCGCGAGCGCGCCGGGCTGCTGCGAGCGCTCGGCTTCCCGAGGGTCGCGGTCGCGACGGATCAGTCGCTGATCGCGCTCGGCACCGCGGCGGCGCTGGACGCGGACGCCGCCGATTCCGGCTGCTGAGCCCGAGGCCGGGAACGGGGCCGGACGCCGGTCACCGGCGAGCGCTCCCGCCGGGGGGATGCACGGGCTCCGGCGGCTCGGGGACGAAGCGGAGGCCGCCGGCGGAGTTCGCGAGATCGGTGAGCGCCGAGATCCAGGCGGGGTTGATGCGGGGCATGCGGCCGCCGGCGTAGGTGTAGCGGAGCGTGTGCGAGGGGTGCAGCCAGATCGCGCTGCGGCCGTCGCTCATCCCGTTCTCGTCGCGCCAGGTGAGCAGGCACGACTCCCCCCGGCGCAGCTTCGCGGTGAGGACGATCTGCAGGTGGGCGAGCACCCGGTCCTCGACGTCGATCTCGACCGATCCGTCGTAGTGCAGCTTCCCCATCGGCGTCTCCCGGCCTCGTCCTCGGAGGACGGGCGCGCCTCCGGCCCACCATCCTCGGGTGTCGTCCAGTGACCCGTTCGGGGCGGCGACAACCGGCGGATCAGCTGGTATCGGCGAATCCGCTGGTCTCGACGGGGCGGGGCTCAGGCCGGCGGGTTCGCCGCCATGAAGTCGCGCATCGGCAGCAGGTTCTGGAGAGGCGCGAAGTACCCGAAGCGGGGCAGGTCGAAGACCACTCCCGCGACTCCGGAGGACCCCATCGCCGCGATCCACTCGAGCGCGGCCGGCATCGGCACCTTCAGCACGCGCGACGCGTCCTCGTCGGAGAGGCCGGCGTGCAGCGCCCCGGCGCGGGCGCGCTCCCCCGTGGTGAAGGCGAAGACCATCGGCCCCGACTCCAGGCCGCCGACGAAGGGGGTGGGCGCGTCGTCCGGCCCCCGCGCGATGAAGCACCACATCGGCAGGGCGTAGACGCTGCGCCAGAGCGCGTCCATCGCCGCGAAGCTCTCGGGGTCGGCGCGCAGGGCCTCCGCCCGGGCGTCGATCTCGACGGTCTGATCCATGGGGCTCCCCTCGGCGCCGGCGATCGGCGCGGACCTCCACGCTAACGATGCTCCCGCTGGGCCGCACCCGCGATCGATCCGTCAGCAGCGGCCCGTCCCCGCGGCGGGCACGGGCCGCAGACGACGGATGGGTGCGGTGGTGGCTGTGCGAGCCGTCCGCTGATCCGCTCGGCCACTGGCCCCGTCCAGGCGGTTAGGTTAGGTTAACCTTCGCAACCCCCACCACCCCCTTCGAAGGATCGCCGTGCCCGCCACTCGCACCCCCCTCCGCCTGACCGCCGTCGCCTCGCTCGGCCTCGCCGCGCTGCTGCTCACCGCCTGCTCGGGAGGAGCCGACGCCGGCTCCGAGGGCACGTCCGAGAGCAGCGCCGCCGAGAGCGGCGAGGGCTTCCCCGTCACCGTCGACCACGCCTTCGGCAGCACCACCGTCGAGTCGGCCGACCGCGTCGTCGCGACGAGCTGGACCAACCAGGACGTGGCGCTCGCGCTGGGCGTGACCCCGGTCGGCTTCACCCGCGCCTCCTACGGCGACGAGGACGGCGACGGCCTGCTGGTGTGGACGAAGGAGGCGCTCGACGCCTCCGGCGCCGAGACCCCGACCCTGTTCGACGAGACCGACGGCGTGCCCTTCGAGGCGATCTCGGACCTCAGCCCGACCGTGATCCTCTCGGCCTACTCCGGCATCACCCGGCAGGACTACGACACCCTCAGCCAGATCGCCCCCACCGTCGCCTACCCGGGCCTGCCCTGGGGCACGACCTGGCAGGACTCCGCGAAGCTCGACGGCGCCGCGCTGGGCCTCGAGGACGAGGCCGTCGCGAAGGTCGGCGAGATCGAGAGCGACATCACGCAGACCACCGCGTCCTACCCGCAGCTCGCGGGCACCACGTTCATGTACGGCTGGTACGACCCGACCGACGCGAGCACCTTCACCTACTACACGCCGAACGACGCGCGCGTGAAGTTCGTCGAGGACCTGGGGCTCGACGTCGCCCCGAGCGTCGCCGAGCTCTCCGGCGACTCGGAGGCGTTCAGCGGCACGATCAGCTCCGAGAACGCCGACCAGCTCGACGCCGACGTGCTCGTCGTCTACGGCGACGACACGACCCTCGCCGCGCTGCAGGCCGACCCGCTGCTCTCCAAGATCCCGGCCGTCGAGCGCGGCTCCGTCTACGTGCTGGAGGACGGCTCCTCCGCCGCCATGGCCACCTCGTCGCCGAACCTGCTCAGCATCCCGTGGGTGCTCGACGAGTACACCGCCGGCCTCGCCGAGGCCGCCGACAAGGTGTCGTGACCCGCACCGCACCCACCCGGAAGACGAGGGCGACCGCGCTGGCGGTCGCCCTCGTCGCGCTGGCCGTCGCCTCGGTCCTCTCGCTCGTGTACGGCTCCCGCGAGATCCCGCTCGGCGAGATCTGGCCGGCGCTGACCTCGCCCGATCCGGCGTCCATCGTCGACGCGGCGGTGCAGGGGCGGGTGCCGCGGACGGTCCTCGCGATCCTGGTCGGCGCCGCGCTCGGGCTCGCCGGAGCCGTGATGCAGGGCCTGACCCGCAACCCGCTCGCCGATCCGGGCATCCTCGGCCTCAACTCGGGCGCCTCGCTCGCGGTCGTGCTCGGGATCGCCGGGGTCGGCGCGACGAGCCTGCCGCAGTTCATCTGGCTCGCGTTCCTCGGAGCCGCCGCCGCCGGGGCGTGCGTCTACGCGGTCGCGTCGCTCGGCCGCGAGGGCGCCACTCCGCTGAAGCTCGCCCTCGCCGGAGCCGCCACCGCCGCCGCGCTCACCTCCCTCATCAGCGCGGTCCTGCTCACCCAGGAGACCACGCTGAACCGCTTCCGCTTCTGGCAGGTCGGCGGAGTCGGCGGCGCCGAGACCGCGAGCATCCTGCAGGTCCTCCCGTTCCTCGCGGTCGGCGCGGTGCTGGCCCTCTCCAGCGCGCGAGGGCTCGACGCCCTGGCGCTCGGCGACGACCTGGCGACCGGCCTCGGCCGGCGCGTGGGGCGCATCCGCCTGGTCGCGGGGCTCGCGGCCGTGCTGCTCTGCGGCGCCGCGACCGCGATCGCCGGACCGATCGGATTCATCGGCCTGGTCGTCCCGCACCTCGCCCGCCGCGTCACCGGCCCCGCGCACGCCTGGCTGCTGCCCTCCTCCGCTCTGCTCGGCGCCCTGCTGCTGCTCGTCGCCGACGTGGTCGGCCGCGTGGTCGCCCGGCCGAGCGACGTCGAGGTTGGCATCGTGACCGCGCTGATCGGCGCCCCGGTGCTCATCGCGATCGTGCGCCGCTCGAAGGTGCGGGCGCTGTGAGGACCGCGGAGGCGCCCGCCGCGGTCGGCATCGCGGCCGGCCGCACGCTGCGCCGTCGGCGCACGGTCATCGGCTGCGCGGTCCTCGCGGTGCTCGTGCTGGCGCTCGTCGTCGTCTCGCTCACGGTCGGCAGCACGGTCTACTCGGTGCCGGAGGTCGTCCGCGTGATCCTCGGCGAGACCGTGCCGGGCGCCTCCTTCACCGTGGGCACGCTGCGGCTGCCGCGCACCATCACGGCCGTCCTGGTGGGCGTGGGCTTCGGGATGGGCGGCGTGATCTTCCAGACGATGCTGCGCAACGCCCTCGCCAGCCCCGACATCATCGGCATCACCTCGGGGGCGAGCGCGGCGGCCGTCGTCGCGATCGCGTTCTTCGGGCTCTCGGGCGGCGCGGTCTCGGTGATCGCGGTCGCGGCCGGGCTCGCGACCGCCCTGATCATCGCCGGACTGGCCGAGGGCGGCGGAGTGATCGGGGCGCGGCTGATCCTCATCGGCATCGGCGTCGCGGCGATGTTCCAGAGCGTGATCGCCTACGTGCAGACCCGCGCCGACTTCGAGGACGTCCAGGAGTCGCTGCGCTGGCTGACCGGCAGCCTCAACTCGGCCGCCTGGCCCTCCGTCCCGCCGCTCGCGCTGACGATGCTCGTGCTGGTGCCGCTGGCGCTGCTGCTCTCGGGCCGGCTCGGCGTGCTGCAGCTCGGCGACGAGTCGGCGACCGCGCTCGGGCTCGACGTGCGGCGCAGCCGGCTGGCCCTGCTCGCGGTCGGAGTCGGCCTCGTGGCCGTCGCGACCGCCGCCACCGGCCCGATCGCGTTCGTCGCCTTCGTCTCGGGGCCGATCGCGCGGCGGATCCTGCCGAGCGCGCGCACGCTGCTGATCCCCTCCGCCCTGGTCGGCGCGGTCGTGGTGCTCGCCGCCGACCTGCTCGCCCAGTACGTCGTCGGCGCGCTGTTCTCGGGCGCGCGCTTCCCGGTCGGCGTCGTCACCGGCGCCCTCGGCGCGCCCTTCCTGCTCTGGCTCCTCGCCCGCCGCAACCGCTCCGGAGGCTCCCTGTGACCGACGCCCCGCCCACCCTCGCCGCCGACGCGGTCACCCTCGCCTACGACGAGCGCGTCGTGGTCGACGGGCTCTCGCTCGCCGTGCCGCCCGGCCGGATCACGGTGATCGTCGGCGCGAACGCCTGCGGCAAGTCGACGCTCCTGCGCGCGATGGCGCGGCTGATCACCCCGCGCTCGGGGAGCGTCCTGCTCGACGGGCGCGCGATCCACCGGCTCCCGACGCGCCAGGTCGCGCAGCAGGTGGGGCTGCTGCCGCAGACCCCGATCGCCCCGGAGGGGATCGCCGTCTCGGACCTGGTCGCCCGGGGCCGCTACCCGCACCGGGGCCTCTTCGGCCGCGGCTCCGGATCGGACGACGACGCGATCGTCGAGGAGGCGCTGCGCGACACCGGCACGCTCGAGCTCGCCGACCGCCCCGTGGACGAGCTCTCGGGCGGGCAGCGCCAGCGGGTGTGGATCGCGATGGCCCTCGCCCAGCGGACCGACGTGCTCCTCCTGGACGAGCCGACGACCTACCTCGACGTGTCGCACCAGGTCGAGGTGCTCGACCTGCTCACCGACCTCAACCGCTCGCGCGGGACGACCATCGTGATCGTGCTGCACGACCTCAACCTCGCCGCCCGCTACGCCGACCACCTCGTCGCCGTGCGCGACGGAGCCCTGTACGCCTCGGGCACGCCCGCCGAGGTGGTGACGCCGGAGACGGTGCGCGCGGTGTTCGGGATGGAGTCGCGCGTGATCGAGGACCCGGTCTCGCGGACGCCGCTGGTGCTGCCGATCGGGCGCCACCACTCGGGCTGAGCCCGGCCGGTCAGACTGAGCGGTCAGGCCGGGGCCGCGGCCAGGGAGGCGCCGTCGACGAGCGTGCAGCGGAGGAGCTGCTGCTCCCGTCGCGCGGGGTCGCCCTCGATCAGGATCTGCACGGCGCGGCGGCCCATGTCGCGCCGGGGCAGCTCGAAGCCGGCCTGCCAGCCGGTGCGGTCGGCCGATCCGGAGAGCGACACCAGCGACAGGTCGCCCGGCACCGCCACCCCCTCGGCCTCGGCGGCCTCCTGCAGGAGGACGAACTGCTCCTCCTGCTCGGCGAGGACGACCGTGACGCCCTCGGTGGCGATCCGGCGGATCCACTCCCGCGGCGACGCCTCCGGCCCCGGCACGAGGTGGAGGAAGCCGTCGCCGAGCTCGGCCCGCGCGCCGGCCATGCGGTCGGTGTACGACTCGACGCCCTCGCCGTGGCCGGCGTAGGCGAAGCGTGTGTGGCCGAGGGCGCGCGCGCAGGAGATCAGCTCGCGGACGATCGACGCGTAGTCGGCGGCCACGTAGGGCACGGGCCCGCCGGCGTCGTCGCGGCGGCCGATGCTGACGAACGAGAAGCCGCTCGCGTTGACGAACTCGAGCTCCTCGCGGGGCATGCGCTGCCCGAGGAGGATGCAGGAGTCGGCCAGGCGCAGCCGGGTGGTGCCGCCGCTGAGGCCGCCGCGACGGCCGCCGACGCGACCGCTGGTCAGCAGGAGGAGGTCGATGTCGCGGTTCTGCGCCTCCTCCTCGATGCCGGCGAGGAACGGGTGGAAGAAGTCCTCGCGGTCGAGCGGGAACAGGCTCTCGTAGGTGTAGACGCCGATCATGCCGGTGCCGACCTGCTTGAGGCGGCGCGCGATGGGGTCGGCGACGTACCCCGTCTCCTGGATCGCCTTGAGGATCCGCGCCCGCGTCGCCTCCGGGACCCGGGCGAGCTGCTCGCCCTTGTCGTTGAGCACGAACGACACCGTCGTCTGGCTGACTCCCGCGAGACGCGCGATGTCCTTCTGCGTGATCCGCGGCACCCGGACACCCCCGCTTCATCCTGGTAATAGGTATTACGTCTTGACCTCAGGCTACCGATGACGAAGGATCGCCGTACGCCCATCCGGGGCGAGAGAGGGCGGAACGTCGACGATGATGAATCCCGCAGACCCAGACAACCAGACCACGGCCTCCCCGAGGCCCGATCGGCAGCACAAGCCCGATCAGCAGCCCGAGCACGATCCGCAGCGCAGGCCCGACAACTCGCGCCGCCTCTTCCTCGCCGGGGGCGCCGCCGCCCTCGCCGGCGCGGCAGGGGCCGTCGGCGCCGCCACTCCGGCCGCCGCCGCGCCCCCGGCCGACGCTCCCGGGCAGAAGAAGCGCCTGAGCGTCACCGAGGGGCCGATCTCACCGCTCGACAAGGAGTTCCGCTGGGACGACCGCGCCGGCGCCGACAACACCCGCGCGGTGCAGGCGGCCATCGACAAGGCGATGACCGCTCCGGGCGGCGAGGTGTCGCTGCCCGCCGGCGAGATCCGGGTGACGGGCCTCGCGGTCGACTACCGCGGCTACCCGGTGCAGCCCGAGAACGGGCCGCCCTACGGCTACGCCGGGCCGAAGATCGTCGGCGCCGGCATGCGCCAGACGAGGATCGTCCAGATCGAGGGCTCGACCCGCGACATCTTCACCGTCTCCGGCCAGACCGGCGACGCGGCCGGTCCCGCCAACAACAACAAGGCCACCGGCGTCGTCCTCGCCGACTTCGAGATGACGGGCACGCCCTCCGGCGGCCACGGGATGTCGCTGCGCTCGCTGGTCAACTGCGAGTTCCGCAACCTGTGGATCCAGAAGACCGGCAAGTCGGGCATCTTCCGCGAGCGCGCCACCTTCGTGTCGGGCGTCGACGACGAGTACTCGTACGCCAACTCCTGGAACAAGATCAAGATCGTCGCCCCCGCGGGCTGGGGCGTGGAGGACTCGGGCAAGGCCTCCATCGGCGGCTCGATGACCAACGTCGAGGCGATCAGCCCCGGCCTCGGCGGCTTCCTCCTCGCGCCGACGAACATGACGCTACTCGACTGCCAGGCCATCGGCGGCACGGTCGGCCTCCGGTCGATCCGCAACGAGAACCGGCGCTCGGTCAACTCCGGCCTGACCCTGATCAACTTCCGCTCGGAGGGCTCCCGCGACGGCTGGGAGGTGCTGATCGAGGCCGGCACGAGCCACATGATCGTGAACCCGAACTTCTTCCCGACCTCGGGCGCGAACTGCCTCGGCGTCGGCCTGACGAACGGCGGAGCGGACTTCGAGGTGCGCAACCTCACCGTCCTCGGCGGCTTCTACGGGCTCAGCCTCGGCCGCTTCCCGCAGCAGAAGGCGATCGTGCTGGGCAGCGACTCCTCGCAGACGCGCCTCGTGAACCCGTTCATCGAGCGCGGCGCCGCGGGAGTGGACGAGGGCTCGCTGATCGTCGACGACGGACGCCTGACCTCGTTCGAGCTCGGCCGCGGCCGGGTGGAGCGCGCGGCCGGCTACACCACGATCGCCCGCGCCCCCGAGACCATCCCGACCCCTCCGGCCGGGCAGGTCAACGAGGGCTGGGAGCGCTCCGGCGACACCTGGCGGAAGGTGGCCGTCTTCCCCGACGGGCACCGCGTCGTCATCGCCTCCTGACCCCGGGCGGCGGCGCCCTCCGCGCCGCCGCCCTCCCCCACCGCACACGGAACGAGCACTAGAACGCATGCATGACGACAGCACCCGCATCGAAGCCCGCATCGCCCGCTTCCGCGCCGAGAGCCTCCGGCCGGCGATCCACCGGGCGGTCGAGCCGCTCGGGATCGAGTCGTGGACCGCTCCGGGCGAGCCGGTCCCCTTCGAGCAGGCGCGGGCCGCGTCCTACGCGCCCGCCCGCATCGGGGAGCGGTGGGGCGCCCCCTGGGGCACCGTGTGGTTCCACGTGCGCGGCGAGATCCCCGCCTCCTGGGTCGGCGTCGACGGCTGCGAGCCCGAGCTCGTCGTCGACCTCGGCTACACCGGCGCCCAGTCCGGCTTCGAGGCGGAGGGGCTCGTCTTCACCGCGACCGGCACGGTCGTGAAGGCCGTCGAGCCGTTCAACCAGTCGGTCCCGCTCGACCGGCTGCCCGGCCGCGAGGCGGGCGACCGCACGGTCGAGCTCTACATCGAGGCCGCCGCCAACCCGAACATCACCGGCGACTGGTCCTTCACCCCCACGGCGCTCGGCGGCCGCCCCGCCGACGGCGCCCTGCCGTCCGACCCGCTCTACCGCCTCCGCCGCCTCGAGCTCGGGCTGCTCGACCGGGAGGTCTGGGAGCTGGAGCAGGACATGGCCGTGCTCGTCGGGCTGATCGGGCAGCTGCCCGAGTCCTCCCAGCGCCGCGCCGAGATCGTCCGCGCCCTCGACCGCGCCGTCGACGTCCTCGATCCGGACGACGTGTCCGGCACCGCCGCCGCGGGCCGGGAGGCGCTGCGGACGGTCCTCGAGCGCCCCGCCTCGGCCAGCGCGCACCACCTGCACGCCGTCGGCCACGCCCACATCGACTCCGCCTGGCTCTGGCCCGCCCGCGAGACCGCCCGCAAGGTGGCCCGCACCTTCTCGAACGTCTGCGACCTGATCGAGCGCGAGGAGGGCTTCGTCTTCGCCGCCTCCTCCGCGCAGCAGTACGCGTGGCTGAAGCGCGACCACCCGGAGCTGTTCGAGCGCGTCCGCGGCCACGTGCTCGCGGGCCGCTTCGTGCCGGTCGGCGGGATGTGGGTCGAGTCGGACACGAACATGCCCGGCGGCGAGGCGCTCGTGCGCCAGCTGCTCGAGGGCAAGCGCTTCTTCCTCGACGAGTTCGGGATCGACACGGAGGAGGTCTGGCTCCCGGACTCCTTCGGCTACTCCGCCGCGCTGCCGCAGATCATCGCCGGAGCGGGCGGGCGCTGGTTCCTCACGCAGAAGATCTCGTGGAACGAGACCAACACGATGCCCCACCACACCTTCTGGTGGGAGGGCATCGACGGCACCCGCGTGTTCACGCACTTCCCGCCCGTCGACCTCTACAACTCCGACCTCTCCGGCGAGGACCTCGCCCGAGCCGAGCGCCAGTACGCCGAGAAGGGCAGCGGCACCATGTCGCTCGTGCCCTTCGGCTACGGCGACGGCGGAGGAGGCCCCAACCGCGAGATGATCGCGGCCGCCCGCCGCACGCGCAGCCTCGAGGGCTCGCCGACCGTCGAGCTGTCCACGCCCCGCCGCTTCTTCGAGGAGGCGCAGGCCGAGTACCCGGACGCGCCCACCTGGTCGGGCGAGCTCTACCTCGAGTTCCACCGCGGCACCTACACGTCGCAGGCGCGCACCAAGCAGGGCAACCGCCGCAGCGAGCACCTGCTCCGCGAGATCGAGCTGTGGGCGACCACGGCCCTCGTCCGCGCCGGGGTCCCGTACCCGGCCGACGAGCTGCGCGAGATGTGGCGGACGGTCCTCCTGCAGCAGTTCCACGACATCCTGCCCGGCACCTCCATCGCCTGGGTGCACCGCGAGGCGGAGGAGAACTACGCCCGCATCGCGCAGCGGATCGAGGAGATGATCGCCGAGACCGTCCGGGCCCTCGCCGGCGAGGGCTCCGCGGAGCTGCTGGTGAACTCCTCCCCCTTCGCCGTCGGGGGCGTGCCGGCGCTCGGCGCGGCCGCGGCCGACCCCGCCGCGGAGCACTCGGCCCCGACGCTCCGCTCCGACGGCGACGCCCACGTCCTCGACAACGGGCTCGTCCGGGTGCGGATCGGCGCCTCCGGGCTCCTCGAGTCGGTCGTGGACCTCGCGAGCGGCCGGGAGGTCGTGCCCGCCGGCGCCGCCGCGGGGCTCCTCCAGCTCCACCGCGACACCCCGAACAAGTGGGACGCCTGGGACCTCGACGACAACTACCGCCGCACGGTGGAGGACCTCGTCGGCGTCGACTCGGTCCGCGCCGGCACCGTGAGCGACCCGCTCGGCCGCGAGGTGCCGGCGGTCGTGATCACCCGCTCGTTCGGCGGCTCCACAGTCGTGCAGACCGTCTCGCTGCAGATCGGCCGGGCGGCCGTCGACCTCGACCTCGACATCGACTGGTACGAGCGCCGCAAGCTGCTCAAGCTCGCCTTCCCGCTCGACCTGCTCTCGGACCGGGCGACGTCCGAGATCCAGTTCGGCCACGTGCACCGCCCGACCCACGTGAACACGACGTGGGACGCCGCCCGCTTCGAGACCGTCGCGCACCGCTGGGTGCACGTCGGCGAGCCGGGCTTCGGCGTCGCGGTCGTCAACGACTCCACCTACGGGCACGACATCACCCGCGACCGCGCCGCGGCCGGCACACCGACGACCACGGTCCGGCTCTCGCTCCTGCGCGCGCCGCTGTTCCCCGACCCGGACGCCGACCAGGGCCGCCACCGCCTCGCAGTGTCGCTCGTGGTCGGCGCCGAGCTGCCCGACGCCGTCGAGGCCGGCTACGCGCTGAACACCCCGGTCCGCAGGCTCACCGGCGCCGCGCCCGTCGCTCCCCTGGTGTCGATCGACGACCCCTCGGTGATCGTCGAGGCCGTGAAGGCGGCGGACGACGGGAGCGGCGACGTGATCGTGCGGCTCTACGAGTCGCTCGGCCGCCGCGCCGCAGCGACCCTCCGCGCCGCCTTCGCCGTCCGGACGGTCACCCGCACCGACCTGATGGAGCGCCCGACCGAGCAGGTCCGCATCGAGAGCTCCGTCGAGGCGGAGTCAGCCGACGTGCGGCTCGAGCTGCGCCCGTTCGAGATCGCGACGGTGCGCCTGGCGCGCTGAGCGCGAGGGGACGCGGGGGCGGGAGCAGGCCGGGTCGGCTTGCTCCTGCCCCTGCGTCATGTGGTCTGCTCGATGCGCACCGTCCCGATCGGAGAGGTCCCCCATGCAGTCGTTCCCCGCCCCGCCCCGCCAGGTGCAGATCGGCGACGCCGCCGCATTCGCCGGCGTCACTCCGCGGGCGATCCGCCACTACCACCGGCTCGGCCTGCTCCCCGAGCGCGAGCGGGGCGGAGACGGTCGTCGGCGCTACGGCTACGACGACATCATCCGGCTGCTCTGGATCCGCCGCCTGGCCGACGCCGGGGTCGCACTCGAGGACATCCGGGACGCCTTCGCCGTCGCAGCCCCGGTCGGCGCCGAGGACAGCGCCGACCGCGAGGACGAGGTCGCGGGCGTCCTCGCGCGGCTGGACGCCGCGCTCGCCGCGCAGGAGGAGGAGCTGCAGCGGAAGCGGGCCTCGGTCCGGCGCATGCGGACCCTCGGCGGCCGGCTTGGGCTGCTCGACGACATCGTCTCGCGCCGCCTCGAGGGCGCACCCGAGGGCTCGCTGCGCCAGGCCGACCTCGACACCCTGCTGGTCACCGAGCGGATGTTCGGCCCGCTGGGCGCCGTCTCCCAGGCCGGCCGCTTCGTCGTCCTGGCCGCCGATCCGGCGCTGCGGGCGGAGGCCGACCGCGTCGACGCCGCCGAGGAGGCCCTCGACGACACGGTCGCCGAGGACGACCCCCGGGTGGAGCAGGTGGCGCGGGAGCGGCACGCCTTCGAGGCCCGGCTGATGCGCGTCGTCGAGGAGTCCGGTCAGCTCGAGGAGGACGAGGCGATCTTCGACGCGTGGGACGAGGCGCACCCGCCCGAGGACCCCGCGCCGGCCCCCGATCCCGCACAGGGCTCCCGCGCCCGGAGCGCCGGCGAGATCATCCGGAGCCTGCCCTACGACGTCTCGCCGGCCCGCCTGCGCGCCATGGACCTGGCGATGCGGCTCGGGATGGAGGAGGCGCCGACGTCCTGAGACGCGGGGTCACGCCCGCGCGGTCACCCGAGGACCTCCCGCAGCACCTCCAGCGCCCGCTCGCGGTCGCCGACCCCGCCGCCCTCGTGCCCGCTGTACGGCCACACGTCGATCGACGTCTCACCGCCGGAGACGTTGTGGGAGGCGAAGACCGTCGAGGGCGGGCAGATCGGGTCCATCAGGCCGACCGAGCGGTGCACCCGGCAGCGCAGGCGCCGCGAGAAGTGGACGCCGTCGACGTAGGAGAGGGTCCGCTCGACGGCGTCGAGGTCCTCGGGGCGGGTCGCCAGGTAGCGGGCGATCTCGACGTAGGGCGCCTCGTTCGTGACGGTCGTCGCGCGCAGGACGTCGGAGAGGAAGGGCACCAGGGCGATCGCCGCGCGCATCCGGGGGCGCAGCGCCGCCGCGGCGGTCGCGAGCGCTCCGCCCTGGCTGCCGCCGAAGACCGACACCCGGTCCGGGTCCAGCCCGGGGAGCGCCTCCACGGCGTCGACGGCGAGCGCCGCGTCCGCGATCAGGCGCCGGTAGTAGTACGTCTCGGGCGACTCGATGCCGCGGGTCGTGACCCCGGGGTAGGCGGGGCCGCTGCCGTGGGGGTCGGGGGTGGCTCCGGAGCGGGCGAGGCGGCCGGCTCCCTGGCCTCGCGCGTCGACGACCAGGTGCGCGTACCCGGCGGCGGCGATCCAGAGGTGCTCGATCGGCCGGCCCCGTCCGCTGCCGTACCCGGGGTACTCGATCACCACGGGGAGCGGGGCGCCCGGGTCGACCGCGGGGGTCACCAGCCAGGCGGCGATCGGCTCGCCCGCGAAGCCGGGGAACCGCACGTCCCGCACCCGCACCAGCGGGAGGCCCGCGTCGACCGGCACGGCGCTGACGCCGGGGCCGCCCTCCCGCCCGAGCGCGAGGGTGGCCCGCCAGAAGGCGTCGAAGTCGTCGGGCTCCGCGACCTCCGCACGGAACTCGCGGAGGGCGGCGAGGGGGCGATCCGTGAACACCGGGTCAGCCTTTCAGACCGGAGTGCGCGAGCCCTTCCACGAACTGCCGCTGAGCGAGGAGGAACACGGCCAGCACGGGCACGACCGTCATCGTCGCCGCGGCGAGCTGCACGTCCCACATCTCCCCGCCGTAGGCGTCGGTGAAGCGGGTGAGCGCCTGGGGCAGGGTGAAGAGCTCGGGCGAGGTCAGGTAGACCGTCGGCTCGAGGTACATGTTCCAGGACCCGAGGAAGGTCAGGATCGCGACGGCCGACAGCGCGGGCTTGGACAGCGGCAGGAAGATGCGCCGCCAGATCCCGAAGCGGCCGAGGCCGTCCAGGCGCGCGGCCTCCTCGAGCTCGCCGGGCATCGCGATGAAGTACTGCCGCATGATGAACGTGCCCAGCACCGCCGGCGCTCCGACCATCGGCACCAGCAGCAGCGGCACGTGGGTGTCGATGAAGCCGAGCTGCCGGAAGATCTGGAACAGCGGGATGATCGTCACCTCCGTCGGCACCAGCAGGCCGGTCAGGACGACGAGGAACACCGCGTTGCGGCCCGGGAACGGGATCCGGGCGAAGGCGTAGCCGGCCAGGCTCGAGACCAGCAGCGTCACCACGGTGACCGTGACCGCGATGTAGAGGCTGTTCCAGTACTGGAGCGCGAACGGCTGGAACCGGAACGCCTCGGCGTAGCCCGCCAGGCTCGGCGAGTCCGGCAGCAGGGTCGGCGGGTTCGAGAAGATCTCGTTCACCGGCTTGAACGACGAGGCGATCATCCAGAACGTCGGCACCGCGAACGGCAGCACGAGCAGGATCAGCGTCACGACGAGCAGGGCGGTCATGAGCGGGCTGCGGCCGCGGCGGCGCTTGACGGGCGGCTCCGGGACGGCTTCGAGGCGTGGCGTGAGCGGGGTCCCCTGCTCGACGACGGCGTCAGTTCTCATAGAAGACCCATTTCCTGCGCAGCTGCCACTGCACGACCGTGAGGATCAGGACGAAGAGGAGCAGCATCAGCGAGAGCGTCGCGCCGTAGCCGATGTCGCTGAACTCGAAGGCCTGTTGGAACACGTAGTAGACGAGCACTGTCGTCGACAGCTCCGGCCCGCCCTCGGTCAGGACGGCGACCTGCGCGAACGCCTGCAGCGAGCCGACGATCGTGAGGATGGCGGTGAGGAGCAGGGTGGGCGAGATGAGCGGGAGCGTGATCCGGAAGAAGATCGCGCGGGGGCTCGCGCCGTCCAGGCGGGCCGCCTCGTAGAGGTCGCCCGGCACTCCCTGCAGCGCGGCGAGGAAGAGCACCATGTTGACGCCGACGCTGCGGATGACCTGCGTGACGATGACGCTCGCCATCGCGGTGGGCCCCTCCTGGAGCCAGTTCGGCCCGTCGAGGCCGACCAGCGAGAGCAGGCCGTTGATCGCGCCGTTGTCCTGGAGGAGGAAGCCCCAGACGAGGGTCCAGGCGACCACCGAGATGACGACGGGCGAGAAGAAGAGCGTGCGGAACAGGGCGCCGCCCGGGATCCTCCGGTTGAGCAGCACGGCCAGGCCCAGCCCGAGGGCGAGGTTCAGGACGACCACTCCCCCGGAGAAGACCGCGGTCGTGCCGAGCACCGCGCCGATGCTCGGGTCGTTGATCGCCCGCTCGTAGTTCTCGCCGCCCACGAAGGTCATGGAGCCGGTGAAGACGTTCCACTCGTTGAGGCTGAACCAGACCGCGAGCCCGACGGGCAGCAGCACGAACACGATCACACCGAGCAGCTGGGGCGCGATGAAGAGCCAGCCGGCGAGCGCGTCGCGGCGCCGGAGGTTCCAGTAGGCGCCGGCGGGAGCGGATCGGCGGCTGTCCGTCGAGGTCGCGGTCACGGGATCACTTCCCCTGGAGGACGGGCGCGATGGCGTCGCAGACGCCTCCGAGCACCTCGGCGACGTCGGCATCGGCCGACCACATGCGGTCCAGCGCCGTCTTGCCGACCGAGGTGATCTCGGCGGGGCTCGTCACCGGAGGGGTGGCGGACACGTCGGCGAGCTCGTCGACCACGACGCGGTCGAGCTGCTCGGCGCTGAGGCGCGTGTTGACCTTCGCCAGCTCCTCACCGGACAGCAGCGACTCGCGGGGCGGCGGGAAGAACTGCGCGAGCTTGGCGGAGTTCTCCGGGTTGGTCATGAACGAGAGGAAGCCGGTCGCCTCCTCCACGTGGTCGCCGCCTGCGAGCGCGGCCATGCCGGCCTGGCCGATGTTGCCGTACTCGCCGGCGGGGCCGACGGGCAGCGGGTAGATCTCGAACGGGAACGAGCCGTCGAGCAGGCTCGCGCGCGAGACCTGCGCGGTCGTGAACGCGGCGTCGCCGGCGAAGAAGTCCGCCGTCACGCCGGGTCCGGGGGTCGCGCCGCTGACGTAGACCGAGTCGTGGAAGAACTGGAACGCCTCCACCATCTCGGGCGAGTCCATCGTGCACTGGGTCCCGTCGTCGCTCCACGGCTGGGCTCCCCAGCCCGCCCAGAGGTTCGCGAGGCTCAGCCAGCCCGAGAAGTCGAAGTCGCGGATGATGTAGCCGGCCTTGCCGGTCGACTCGTTGACGGCCGCGCCGATGCGGTCGACGTCCTCCCAGCTGAGCGTCGCGGGGTCGACGGTCTGCCCGGCCTGCGCGATGAGGTCCTGGTTCACGTACAGCGCGAACGGCGAGTTGGAGAACGGGTACGCGTAGAGCTCGCCGTCCTGGCTGAACGACTGCGCCACGCTGGGCAGGATGTCGTCGTACTCGTAGCCCTCGGTCCCCTCGAAGGTCTCGGTCAGCGGAGCGAGCGCTCCGGCGTCGATCAGGTCCTTCGCGATGTCGCCGACCCAGGCGAGGTCGGGGGCGTTGCCGCCCGCGGCCTGCGTGGTCAGGGTCGAGTTGTAGTCCGCGAACGGGAGGGACTCGAAGGTCACGGACTCGATCTCGGGGTGGTCGGCGATGTACTCGTCGGCCATCGAGTCGAACAGGGCGAGCTGCTTCTCGTCGGAGGTCCAGACGGACATCCTCAGAGCGACGGGTGCTGAGTCGTCCCCGCCGCCGGCGGCGCCGCAGCCCGAGAGGGCGGCGATCACTCCGACTGCGGCGAGCGAGGCCATCAGCTTCTTCGCTGGTCTCATCGTCTCTCTTTCTCCAATGGTCTTCTCGGTGTTCCCGGTCAGTACCCGACGACGTCGGGCCAGTGGGTCTCTACGCCGCGCGACTCGAGCCTCGCCTGCAGGCGGGCGACGAGGGCGGGGTCGGCGGCGATCTCGTGGGGCGACAGGTCCTCGGCAAGGGCGAGGGCCGCCAGCTCGCCGACGGCCTCGCCGATGTTCCACTCCACGGGGTGGAGGCGGTACGCGCCGTTGGTGATGTGCGTCGTCCCGATGTTCTTGCCCCCGGGCAGCAGGTTCGTCGGGGTGCGCGGCACGAGGGCGCCGAGCGGGATCTCGAACGGCGAGCACTCCACGTCGAGGTAGTTGTCGCCTCCGGTGGTCGGGTGCAGGTCGATCCGGTACATGCCCACGCCGACGGAGTCGTCGAAGCGCGCAGGGCTCCCCGTCCCGCGGGCGGCGACGGAGACGTCCTGCTCGCGCACGGTGGTGAGCGCGCGGATCCGGCGGGACTCGCGGATGTAGGGGGCCTGCGCGAGGCCGTCGGCGGTGCCCATCACGTCGCCGCGGAGCCGGAGCCCGGGCCAGCCGCGGCCGCCGTCGGGCCGGGGCGCCTCGGTCTGGAGCCAGTAGAAGTACGACAGCGAGAGCGCGCGGGCGCCGGCGAGGTGCTTCTCCGGCTCCGGAACGTCGAGGATCGAGCTGTCGAGGTAGTCGAGCATCGGCCAGTTCGCGAGCACGATGTCGCTGTCGAGCGCGCCCGGCCGGAGGGTCTCGGTCGCGAGGATCCGGCGGAACATCCAGAGGTCGGTGTCCCCGCCCTGCGCGCGCTGGTCGGCGGTGCGGGTGTCGCCCACGGCGTTGACGTGCATCGTGCGGGTCTCGGGGCGCAGCGTCCTCGGGTTCGGCGCGGTGAAGGAGAGGAGCTTCCCGCCCCAGAACGGCACCTCGTACTCGTGCCAGTAGTCGTAGTCGGCCGGGCGCTCGATGGTGTGGTCGCCGTCCGCGCTGTCGAAGCCGAAGCACCAGGTGACGGCCTGCACGTTCATCGGGTCGGCGACGGCGGGAGCGCTGGGCTCGCCGTGCTCGTCGCGCGACTCGGACCCCGTGACGTAGTCGACCTCCGCGAGGGGGAGCAGCTCCCCCGTCTCGGTCGCGTCGACCACGTACCGTCCGGAGACGGCGAGCTCCTCGCCCGAGACCGCGTCGCGCAGCAGGACGCGCTCGATCCGGCCCGGGCCGCCGTCGACGGCGAAGGGGACGACGCCGGTGACGACGCGGATCGCTCCGCTCGAGCGGTAGGGGGCGAGCATCTCGTCGAGCACGGCGACGGCGACGCGGGGCTCGGCGCAGAGCCGGCTCACGAGTCCGCGGCCGGGGTTCAGGCGGTCGTCGCGCATCGCCTCGGCGGTGAGGGGGTAGTTGCGGCGGTAGTAGCCGCGGATGCCGTCCCGGAGGCGCCGGTAGTCGGCGGTGACGCCGAACTGCTCGACCCAGGTGTGCTCGTCCGGCGGGACGCCCTGCGAGGTGAGCTGGCCGCCCAGCCACGGGTACTGCTCGGTCAGCACGACCGAGAGGCCGTTGCGGGCGAGGGCGATCGCCGCCGCCACTCCTCCGAGGCCGCCGCCGATCACGGCGACATCTGCTTGCATCGGGGTCACGCGTCCGCCTCGTCCTCGTCGACAGTCTGGGTCATCGGCCTACTACCCGCGGGTAATACGTATTGCCGATTGATTAGACCGTAACGCACGAGTGTCCGGTTGGCAACGGTCTCCGCCGTTCCGAGCGATGCCGCGGCGACCCGCGGGCGTCCTCAGCCGGAAGCGGGCCGGATGTCAGGGCTCGGTGGCATGCTCGACCCCGAGCGCGGCCGGCGGGCGGCGGCGCGGAGCGGAGCGGCATGATCGGGTTGGATCTCACCGGGCGCACGGCCCTCGTCACGGGGTCGGGGCAGGGCATCGGGCTGGCCATCGCGACGACGCTCGCGGAGGCGGGCGCCGAGGTGATCGTGAACGCCCGCTCCGAGCGGTCGATCCGCCGGGCGATCGAGGCGGTCGGCGCGGCGGTGCCGGAGGCGCGGGTGCGCGGAGTCGCGGCCGACGTGTCGACGGAGAAGGGCACGGCCTCCCTCCTGCGCGCGGCCGCGGAGGTGGACGTGCTCGTCAACAACCTCGGGATCTTCGGCTCCGCCGATGCGCTCTCCATCGACGACGACGAGTGGCGCCGCTACTTCGAGGTCAACGTGCTCACCGGCGTGCGCCTCACCCGTGCCTACCTCCCGGGGATGATGGAGCGCGAGTGGGGCCGCGTCCTCTACATCGGCAGCGACTCCGCCGTCGTCACGCCCGCCGAGATGATCCACTACGGAGTGTCGAAGACCGCGCTGCTGGGCGTCTCGCGCGGCTTCGCCAAAGCCGCCGCCGGCACCGGGGTGACGGTGAACAGCGTGCTCGCCGGGCCGACCCACACGGGCGGCGTCGAGGACTTCGTCTACGAGCTGGTCGACCGCGAGCTCCCGTGGGAGGAGGCGCAGCGCGAGTTCATGCGCCTGCACCGGCCGCAGTCGCTGCTGAAGCGCCTCATCGAGCCGGAGGAGATCGCCCACATGGTGGCGTACCTCGCCTCCCCGCTCGCCTCGGCCACCACGGGCGCAGCCGTGCGCGTCGACGGCGGCTACATCGACTCGATCGTGCCGTAGCGCGCGCTCCCGGGGCTTCCCGGGGCGCCCGTCAGTGCGGAGGGGCGACCGAGCCGCCGGGGCGCCACGGGCCGCCGATGCGCTCCTGGAGGAGCGGTGCCGCGGGGTCGGCGAGGCGGGCGAGCAGCGCCTCCACTCCGCGGCGGCCGAGCTCGCGGCCGGGCGCGACGAGCAGGTCGAGCGCCGGGTCGGCCAGGTCGGCGACGTCGGGGTCGGAGGCGAGCAGGACGATCGAGAGGTCCTCGGGCACGCGCAGCCCGCGGTGCCGCACCTCGTGCGCGAACCCGACGGCGGCGCCCCCGTTGACGATCACCACGGCGGTCGCGGAGGCGGGGTCGAACGAGCGGGCGAGGGTGCGGCCGCCGGCGGGCGACTCCTCGCAGCGCAGCAGCACGCCCTCGACGCCGCGGGCCGCGCAGGCGAGTGCGAACGCCTCCTGGGTGCGCGCGTAGGGGCCGAAGTCGGCCGCGGCGTCGCGGTCCGGGCCGAGCACGAGCGCCACCCGCGCGTGCCCCAGGCCGGCGAGCCGACCGAGCGCCTCCTCGACCATGCCCTCGAAGTCGATGTCGACCCAGTCGAGGGCGGACGGGTCGCGGGTGCGCCCGATGAGGGCGAAGGGCGTGCCGGAGTCCCGCAGGACCGGCACGCGCTCGTCCTCGCTGGTGACCTGCATCAGCACGACGCCGTCGATCAGGCCGTCGGCGCGCAGGTCGGCGAGGCGGTCGGAGCCGCCGACCGTCGGCCACAGGACGATCGAGTGGTCCTGCTCCGCCGCGGCCTCGGCGGCTCCGAGCAGGAACGAGGTGGCGGTGTTGAGCGGCCGGCTCGACACGAGCGGATAGACGACCGCGACGATCCCCGAGCGGCGCCGCGCGAGGGCGCGGGCCAGGGCGTGCGGCCGGAAGCCGAGCTCGTGCATCGCCGCCCGCACCCGCTCGCGGGTCTCGGGCGAGACGGGCTTGGTGTCGTTGACCACGAACGACACCGTCGCGATCGAGACCCCCGCGAGGCGCGCGACATCCCTCATCGTGGCCACCGCGCCTCCTCCGCTCGCGCCGCCCGGCCGTGGTTGACGCGGGGCGGACGTCTCCCGCATCCTAGGAGACGCGGCCGGTAAAGCGGTTAACCCCGTGTCGGGCCGCCCACCGCCGCACCGTCTCCACCGTCGAAGAAGGAACACCGTGACCACACCCTCCTCCCCCGTCCGCGTCCTCGTCTGGGGCGAGAACCGCCATGAGCAGATCGAGGAGAAGGTCCGCGCGATCTACCCCGACGGCATGCACAGCACGATCGCCGACGGCATCCGCGAGAACCTCGGCGAGCGCGCCACCGTCTCCACCACCACGCTCGACGAGCCCGAGCACGGCCTCACCGAGGACGTCCTCGACGCCACCGACGTGCTCGTCTGGTGGGGCCACATGGCCCACGGCGACGTCTCCGACGAGATCGTCGAGCGCGTCCAGCGTCACGTCCTCTCGGGCATGGGCCTCGTCGTCCTGCACTCCGGCCACTGGTCGAAGATCTTCGGCAAGCTCATGGGCACCACCTGCACGCTGCGCTGGCGCTCGGAGCAGGACCGCGAGCTGGTCTGGACCGTCGACCCCACGCACCCCATCGCCCAGGGGATCCCGCACCCCTTCCTGATCCCGCAGCAGGAGATGTACGGCGAGTTCTTCGACGTGCCGGCGCCCGACGAGCTCGTGTTCCTCTCGACCTTCACGGGCGGCGAGGTCTTCCGCTCCGGCATGACCTGGAAGCGCGGCCACGGGCGCATCTTCTTCTTCTCCCCCGGCGACCAGGACTACCCCGTCTACCACCAGGCCGAGGTGCGCCGCGTGATCGCGAACGGCGTCGAGTGGGTGCGCTCCTCGCGCCCCGAGCGCCGCCTCCCGGTGCTGCAGCGCTACGAGACCGAGGACTTCCACAACGGCCAGGACTACGAGGGAGCGCTCGTCCGATGACGGTCCGCCTCGTCCAGGTCGGCGCCGGCGCGATGGGCCGCGCCTGGATCCGCACCATCCGCGACTCCCCGGACGCCGAGCTCGTCGGCCTGGTCGACCTCGACGTCGACCTCGCCACGGCTGCCGCGGAGGAGGAGGGGGTCGGCCCGGTCGCGGTCGGCACCTCCGTCGCCGAGGTCGCCGCGCGCTCCGGCGCCGACGCCGTGGTCAACGTGACCGTGCCGCGGGCGCACCTCCCCGTCAGCTCGGAGGCGCTGTTCGCCGGGCTGCCCGTGCTCTCCGAGAAGCCGATCGCGCCGACCATCGCCGAGGCGCTGGTGCTCGCGGCGACGGCAGAGGCCTCGGGCCGGCTCTTGATGACCAGCCAGTCGCGCCGCTACTACTCGGCGATCACCGCCTTCCGCGAGCAGATCGCCGGGCTCGGACAGCTGGGCACCGCCTCCGTGCACTTCGCGAAGGCGCCCCGCTTCGGCGGCTTCCGCGACGAGATGGACCACGTGCTCCTGGTCGACATGGCGATCCACGCCTTCGACGCGGCGCGGTACCTGCTCGACAGCGACCCGGTCGCGGTCTACTGCGAGGAGTACAACCCGGGCTGGAGCTGGTACGCCGACGGAGCCGCGGCGAGCGCCGTGTTCGAGTTCGCCGGCGGAGTGCGCTTCAGCTACACCGGCAGCTGGTGCGCCGACGGCCTCGAGACCTCGTGGAACGGCGACTGGCGCGTGAACGGGGCCGGCGGCACCGCGCACTGGGACGGCGACGGCGCTCCGGAGTGGCAGTCGCGCGAGTCGGAGGCGGTGCGGACCGCCGCGCTCGAGCCCGTGCCCGAGGAGATCGCGGGCTCGCTCGCGGAGTTCGTGCGTGTGCTGGGCTCGGGGGCGGTGCCCTCGGGCGAGGTGCACTCGAACGTGCTTAGCCTCGCGATGGTGGAGGCGGCGGTCCGCTCCTCCGAGACGGGTGCGCGGGTGCGGCTCGACGACGTGCTGGAGGAGGGGTACGCGGAGGCGCTGACGCTCGCGCGCGACGAGCGAGTCCGCGCGGCCCTCGGCTCCTGGGGCTCGGCCGCGGAGGGCCTCGCGCGCTGACCACGCCGCCTGGCGGATCTCGAGGCGTCCGTGCGGCGGACTGCGGCACGCGGCGTCTCGAGACCCCCGCCCGGTCGCGGCTCCGCCACCGCGCGTTCGCCGGGCGGACACCTGCGGGCGGCGGGGCGTTCACCGGGGGCGGCCAGCGTGGGCGGGTTCCTTCGAAGCCGCTCAGGAGACCCGTGTCCTCTCGTCACACCCGCACCCGCACCGCCGCCCTCGCCCTCACCGTCACCCTCGCCGGCTGCACCCTCGGAGCCGCGGCCCTGCCCGCCTCCGCCGCGGGCGACTCCTTCTTCACCCGCATCGCCACGGTGCCGGCCTACCTCAACGCGGCCGACCCGTCCGCCGACTCCGCCGTCGCCGAGATCTCGAGCGCGTCGCCCGACGGCCGCCTGGTCTACTCGACGGACTCCGCCGGGCAGCGCATCGACGTCCTCGACATCTCCGACCCCGACGCCCCCGAGCCGCTCGGCGGCGTCGGCGTGGGCGGCGAGCCGACCTCGGTCTACGCGACCGGCGAGTACGTGCTCGCGGTGGTCGACACGAGCGACGGCGACTTCGCGAACCCCTCCGGCCACGTCAGCGTGCTGCACGCCGACGACCTCGCGCCCGTCGCGAGCATCGAGCTCGGCGGCCAGCCCGACTCCATCGACGTCACCACCGACGGCTCGACCGCGGTCATCGCGATCGAGAACCAGCGCGACGAGGACCTCGCCCCCGAGGGCGGCGAGGAGGGCGACCTCCCGCAGGCGCCCGCCGGGGAGCTCGTGGTGATGGACCTCGCGGGCGACCCCTCCGCCTGGGTGCCGGAGCACGTCGACCTCACCGGTCTCGCCGGCCTCGACACCCCGTCGGACCCGGAGCCCGAGTACGTCTCGATCAACCCGGCCGACACGGCCGTCGCCGTGACGCTGCAGGAGAACAACGCCGTCGCGATCGTCGACCTGGCCACCCGCTCCGTCACCGCCTCGTACACCGCGGGCACCGCCTCCGTCAGCGGCATCGACACGCTCGACGACGACTCGATCTCGCTGACCGGCTCGATCACCGACGTCCCGCGCGAGCCCGACGCGATCGGCTGGGTCGGCGACGACCACGTCGCGATCGCGAACGAGGGCGACTGGAAGGGCGGCACGCGCGGCTGGTCGATCCTCGACGCCGCGACCGGGGCCGTGCAGTGGGACGCCGGGAACTCGTTCGACCACCTCGCGGTGCGCCTCGGGCTCTACCCGGACAAGCGCTCCGACGCGAAGGGCTCCGAGCCCGAGGGCCTGCTCTCGGCCACCTTCGACGGCGTCCCCTACGTGTTCGTCGGCGCCGAGCGGGCCAACTTCGTGGCCGTCTACGACGTGTCGGAGCCGACCGCGCCGCGCTTCGTGCAGGCGCTGCCGTCGACGCCCGGCCCGGAGGGGCTGCTCGCCCTGCCCGAGCGCGACCTGCTGGTCGTCTCGAGCGAGACCGACGACGCCGAGGCCGCCGTCCGCGCGAGCGTGCAGCTCTACGCGCTCGGCGCCTCCGCCCCCGCGTTCCCGACCGTGCTGTCGGCCGACGTCGACGGATCGCCGCTGCCCTGGGGCGCGCTCTCGGGCCTCTCGACCGACCCGGCGGCGCCCGACCGCCTGTACGCGGTGAGCGACAGCGCCTACGCGCCGAGCACACTCCACTCGATCGACACCTCCGTCTCGCCGGCGCTGCTCGACTCGACGCTCACGGTGACCGAGGGCGGCGAGCCCGCCGCTCTGGATCTGGAGGGGATCGCCGCCCGCGTCGACGGCGGCTTCTGGGCCGTGACGGAGGGCGGGACAGGCGACGGCAACGCACTCCTGCGACTCGACGCGGACGCCGCGGTGACCGAGCGGATCGCCCTGCCCGCGGAGCTCGCCTCCGCACTGGGCAAGCAGGGCTTCGAGGGAGTGACCGTCGAGGACAGTGCCGCCGGTGAGATCGTCTGGACGGCGCTGCAGCGCGAGGCCTCGATCGACGCCGACGGAGTGGTCCGGATCGGGCGCTACGACGTCGCCGCCGACAGCTGGAGCTTCTTCGGCTACCCGCTGGAGGCCGTGTCCGGGGCGGACGGCGACTGGAACGGGCTCTCGGAGATCACGCTCACCCCGGCGGGCACGCTCGCGGTGATCGAGCGCGACAAGCTCAACGGGCCGGACGCCGCGCTGAAGGCCGTGTACACGGTGCCGCTGCCGACGGAGGCCGGCGCGGCGGTCGGCGAGACGCTGCCGATGCTCGAGAAGACGCTCGCGGTCGACGTGCTGCCCGCGCTGCAGGCCGGGAACGGCTGGACCCAGGAGAAGCTCGAGGGTCTCGGGATCACCGGCTCCGGCGAGGTGTTCGCGGTGACCGACAACGACGGCGTGGACGACGCGAACGGCGAGACGGTGCTCGCATCGCTCGGCTCCGCGGAGTCCGTGTTCGGGACGGGGACGGTACCGACTCCCGGGCCGACGGCTGAGCCGACAACGGCGCCGACCGCGCAGCCCACGGTCGCGCCGACGACTGAGCCGACCACGGCGCCGACCGCGCAGCCCTCGGCCGAGCCGAGCCGCACGCCGGCTCCCGCTCCGGCCGGCGCCGTTCCTCCGCGGACCGGCTCGGGACTCGCGAGCACCGGCGTCGAGACGGGCTGGACCGCCGCGGCGGCCCTCGCCCTGCTCGCCGGCGGAGCGCTCGCGCTCGGAGTCACGCGCCGCCGCCGCGACGCGCGCTGACGAACGCCGACGGCCCGGGGGACAGTGTCCCCCGGGCCGTCGGCGTTCCCCCGCGCGAGCGGGGCGGGTGGTCGGGTGTCAGCTTCCGGTGGGGGCGTCCTCGGTGTCGGGAGAGGTGCTCTCGGAGGGCGCCTGCGGGGCGACGGGCGCGGCAGGGCCGGAGCCGTCTCGACGCCGGTGCTCGCGAGTCCCGAGCCGGTCCGCGGAGGAACGG